>NZ_JBEYIX010000014.1:0-125891 GCF_040636055.1 Micromonospora sp. NPDC006766
GTCCGGGTACTTACGAGGGGCGGGCACAGAGAACCTCCTGGTCAGGGCCTATAAGACCACGATCGAAAGTCTCCGAGTAACCGGGGGAACCTCACCTGTGGGCCTCGGCTCTGTTGTGTCGCGGCGGCGCATAGGTGTTGGGGCGGTCATGGTGGCCTTTCTCGGGGAGTCGGACGCGATCGGCCTGCGGTCCGTCTGCGTCTGCGTCCACCGTTCCAGCGGGGGTGGCGCGGGGCTATCGGGACCTACCCTGGCCGGCCCCTGATCGGCCCCTGATCCGGCTCGCTTCGGCCTCCGGGAGGCGGATGCGACGGGCGGGGTCCCGTAGCACGGTCAGGCAGGTGAACACGTCAAACCCGCGCTGGTGGTGGGGGGCCGGCGCTGCGGCCGGTCCAGTTCGACGACCAGCTCACCGGCATCTGCCAGGTGCCGGGCCAGGCCAGCGCCGTCGGCAGTCAGCGACCAGGGATCCTCGCGCTTTGGTGGGATTCGAGGCCCGACCTCGAATCCCACACCCTCAACCCCGCTTGAGATCAAGGCGTCGGCCCTGGGGTCAGAAACTTCGCGAGCAGGCCCGCATCCACGGAAATGCTGATCCCAGTGACGTACCGGGACTCCTCCGACGCCAACCAGAGCACCGCGTTGCTCACGTCCTCGGGCTCCACCCACGCCACCGGCAGCAGGGCCAGGCCGCCGAAGACCCGGGCCACGTCGTCGAGGGTCGGGTTCTCCACGCCGGGGATGTACGCCTTCAGCAGGCGTTCGTTCATCGCCATCTCGGTGTTGACCATCCCCGGGTTGACGGTGTTCACCCGGATGTTGTGCTTCCCCAGCTCGTTCGCGAGGGTGCCCATGAGTCCCTGGAGCCCGTGCTTCGACGCCGTGTAGTGGGCCTGGTTGAGAGCGCCGATGAGGCCGGCCGTGGAGCTGATGATGACGACAGATCCGCCGCGGCCGCGCTCGATCATTCCGGGCACGACGGCCTTGACCGTGTGTCAGGCACCAACGAGGTTGACCCCGAGGATGTCCTGCCACTGCTTGTCGGTCAGCTCCAGGGCGGGGCTCTGGTTCGCGATGCCGGCGTTCGAGACCAGGATGTCGATCCCGCTGAACTTCTCGGTCGCCTCGGCGACCACGGCATCAAGAGCATCCTGGTCCCGGCGCGCCGGACGCGGACCGTTCGTGGCGGCAGCGCGCCGAGCGCGAGACCGGTCACCGCGACAGCGCCGGCCGCGACGAGCAGGACGGCGAAGCGCCGGTGCGCCGCCGCCCACCCAGCCGGATCATCGACGGATGCCAGGAGGGCCAGCCGCTGCGGCAGCAGCGCCAGCGCGGCGGCGGCGACGAGCAGGGCGGGCGCGGCGACGGTCCCGCAGACGCCGCGTGGCGCCCGCGCCCAGCCGAGCACGGCGAACGCCAGGGCCAGCACCACCGCGGCGGCGGCCTCGAGCGTCAGATCGCGCACCGGCAGGGCCTCGCCGGTGCCCTCCTGGGCACCGGCGAGCGTGAGGGCGACCGCCATCGTCCATTCCGCTGCGGCGGCGACCAGCCCGGTGGTGGCACGGACGGCACCAGCGGCCCAGGCCGGTACGGCTGTCGTGGCGGTGCTGGGCTTCGCCGGATCGTCGAGGACGAATGCGACCCCGACGGCGAAGCAGAGCGCCGCGAGCCGAAGCAGGGTGACGAGGTTGTCGGGCCTGAGTACGGTGTCCAGCGCCGCCGGTACCGCCACGATCGCCAGGCCGACGCTCCCCGCGCCGAGCAGCGGCCCGCGCCGCATTGCCCGTAGGACTGGCCGCACGAGCGCGCCGAGCAGGTTCAGCCGCATGTGTGGCGCTCCTCAGCTGGCAGCGGCGGCGGGACCGGCACGCCGAACAGCTCGCCGACCCGTTCCACCGGCGTCTGCGGCGCGACCAGCTCGGACCAGTGCTCGGCCACCGTCCGGGCGACCTCGTCGCGGGGGCGCTCCAGCAGCGCGAGGCCGGGGGCGGCGTCGCGGTCGGGCACGCCGATACCGGCGTTGAACCCGACGAGGTCGAACGGCAACGCGCCCGAGCTGAAACGGTCCAGCTCGCGGAGCCCGTCGCCGGAGCGTGCCGTGGCCTGCCCAGCGAGCCAGACCAGGATCGCGCCCCGCGCGCCGCAGATCGACCACTCGTCGCGGGCCGCATGCCCGGCCAGCAGACGGTAGGCCACCGCCCCTGCGAGCACCGCCTCGTCCCGCGCCGATCCCCAGGTGGTATCCGTTGTCACCGCCTCTGGCGTGCCCGCTGCGGCGTCGGCCTCAGCCCACCGGGTCGCCCGCGCCGTGTCGGCGGCGGAACTGGACAACGCGCCGGCGACCGGGTAGCCGTACGCCCACACTCGCTGCCGCACCGCCAGCGGCGGCCCGGTGCGGGCCGTCGCCGGCACCAGCTCGAGCACGCCCTGCACGACCTCGTCCCAGCCCGCGATCCACGGCGTGAAGTCGTTGAACGCGCAGTACGTGACGCCATTGCGCACCTGGCAGGTCTGCATCGGCGCCGGGTCGGCCGTGGCCGCGATCCGTGCCTGGCGTGCCGCGTCGTCGGGGACGAGCTGCGCCACGCCGCCGGCAACCGCCACCGCGGCGGCGGTCACCAGGGCGACCACGATCCGCCGTCCCCGGGCCCCGGACCGGGTCAGCGCGGCGACCGCGAGCACGGCGACGATTCCGGCCAGGTATGTCAGATGCCGCCAGGACGGCCGGGTGGATAGCTCGGCCGGCACTGCGAAGGGCAGGTCGGGGAACATGACCGGCAGCAAACGCCACCTTGCCTCGGTCAGCACCGCGACCATCGCGGCGGCGAGCGAGGCCACGGCCATGGCGAGGACGGCGAGCGGGGCGGCCACGGCCGAGCGGACCAGCCGTGCGAGCAGGACACCGAATGCGCCGAGCAGGACCGCCAGCACCGGGGTGGTGAGCAGCTCGGCCGGGTCGGGTAGCCCGGCGGCACCTGGCTGCAGGGCGGCCCCGCCGACCACGATGCCGACGAGGACGCCGACCGCCGCCCCGTACGGCAGCAGCGCCAGCAGGAACCCGCCGGTGCGCCACGGGGCGGGCAGCACCAGCACGTCGTACAGCCGGTCGGTGCGGTGACGGTACGCGCGCAGCACGCCGAGGTTGGCCACCACCATCGCCGCGCCGCCGAACAGCAGCAGGCCGAAGATCTGCACTGAGATCGCCGCGTCCGCCGGCACGGGATAGCGGTTGGCGCCGCCGGACAGCTGGCCATAGATCCAGGGACCGAGGAACAGCACAGCGGCGGCGATCGACACCGGGTGGCGCAGCATCCGGATCGACTCGACGCGGGCCAGGGCCAGCATCGCGCGCCACGGCGTGCCGGTCACCGGTGCCGCCACCTGCGGGTCGGCGAGGAGGGCGGTCACCGGTCGCCGCCCTGCGGCCGGGCGTCGTGCCCACCGGCGAGGTCGACCAGCGTCAGGTAACCGTCCTCGATCGTCGGTGCCAGCAGCTCGGCACCGGGTGGCGGATCACCGACGTGCCGGTACAGGCCGGTGCCGGTCCGCCACGACGCGAGCGCGGCCGGCTCCCGACGGGCGCTGGTCCAGACTCGGCCGTCGGCGAGCGCGGTGAGGTCGGCCGGGCTGCCGGTGAAGCGCACCGCGCCGTGATCGACGACGACCACCTCCCGGCACAGCGACATCACGTCCTCGGTCTGGTGCGTCGACAACAACACCGTCCGGCCATCGCCCAGCTCGGCGAACAGTTCCCGGAATCGCATGCGCTGCTCCGGGTCGAGCCCGACGGTCGGCTCGTCGAGGATGAGCAGGGCCGGGTCGCCCACCAGCGCGGCGGCCAGCGCGACCCGTTGCCGCATCCCGCCGGACAGGGCCCGGATCCGGGTATGCCGCTGCCCGTCCAGGCCAACCGCGGCGACGACCCGCCGCACCTCCGTGTGCCGCTCCCGCCGCCGGTCGAGCTCCTTGAGAATCGCGACGTAGTCGACGAACTCGAAGACGGTGAAGCCGGAGTGGAAGCCCGGGTCCTGGGGCAGGTAGCCGAGGCGGCGGCGGACGGCCAGCCGGCCCGGGCCGGTGCGCAGGTCGTGCCCGAACACGGTCAGCTGCCCCGCGTCGGGGCTGAGCGCGGTGGCGAGGATCCGCAGCAGCGTCGTCTTGCCCGCGCCGTTGGGGCCGAGCAGACCGGTGACGCCCGTACCGAACGTGAGCGAGACGCCGTCGAGGGCGGTCGTCCGGCCGTACCGCAGGGTCAGACCAGTCGCGCGGACGGCGACGCCGGTGTCGGGGGTGACCGCGTCGACGGTCATCGGAACCTCCTGATGGTGATGGTGCCGGACAGCGGACGGGTAATGTCGAACGCGGACGTCCGCCGGGCGAGCACGGCCGCGGAAAGGACCACGGCACCGGCGAGCGCGGCCTGGCCCCCGGCGGTGAACAGGGCACCGGCGGCCCCGGCGAACAGCGCCGCCCAGCCAGCCCCGACCGCAGACACCGCCGCGACCGAGCCGAGCCGGGGCGACAGCAACAGCGCAACCACCGTGAGGACCAGCGACGGCAGGAACCAGCCCGCCGCCCGCGCGCCCACATCGGGCAGCGCCAGGCTGGCCCCGGCGCACAGCACCGTGTTGGCCGACAGGACCACCACGCACCGCAGCATGAGCAACCGGAACGCGTGAAACGGCGCCACGACCGTGATCTCGTGGGTCGGGTCGATCCCGGGCCCGAACGACGCGGCCACGCCGGCCAGCGGCAGCAGCGGCGCGACGGCCAGGAACACCAGCGGCCCGGCGAGGTTGGCGGTCACCGCCGTCATGGCGAGCGTCAGCGCCACCGCGCCGAGCCAGGACAGGCGCAGGGCCGGGGTAGCGGCGAGCAACCGGGCAGTGTGGTCCGGCACGCGAGCGCCGAGAAGGAGCCGCTCGAACGGGCCCGGCACCGGCGCGTCGAGCTCGGCATCGACTCGCGCCCAGCCCTCCTCGACGAGGGCCGGTCCGGCCAGCGCGGTGAGGCGGGTGCGGCAGCCGGCACACGCGTTCAGGTGCGCCTCGACCGACCACGAGGCAGGCGCGGCGAGCGTCCGTGCGGCATAACGCGCGAGGTCCTCACCCGGGACATGCCAGGCGCGGGCGGTGGGCTCGGGTGTAGTCATGCCAACTCCTGCCGCAGTTGCCGACGGGCACGCATCGCCCGCGTCTTGACGGTGCCAGGCGGGATGCCGAGCAGGACGGCGGCCTCGGCGGTGGTGAGCCCATCGAGGACGGTCGCCTGCATGACCGCCCGCAGCTCAGGGGAGAGCCGGCCGAGCGCACCGGCGAGGTTGCCGTGCTCGACGCCGTACAGCACCTGGTCCTCGGCCGAGGGCTCGTCGCGGCCGCGAAGCCGGGCGAGCACGCGGCCGAGGCGGTCTCGGGAACTGTGCCGCCGCAGCGCATCCACCAGCCGCCGGGACCCGATCCGCCACAGCCACCCGGCGACGTCGCCGCGCTCGCGGTATCGAGCGGCGCCGCCGCGCCACAGGTCGAGGAACGTCTCCTGTACGACGTCATCGACCAGGGCCTCGTCGGCGCACCGGTAGCGCAGCCGCAGCACCAGCCACGCGGCGTGACGGCGGTAGAACGCCTCGAACGCCGTCCGGTCGCCAGCGGCGGTCAGCGCCAGCAGGTCGGCGTCGCTACGGGTATCGCTCACGCCTCATCATCGGACGGGACCGCCCCGACGGTTCACGGCGCTGCCCAACCCGGGCTGTTACCCGCGCGCTGTCGGCCCACGATCTTTCGACGAACCCGGTCATGATGTCGTAGCCCGCTTCTGGAGACCTACTGCACCTGCTATGGCTGCTGCCAGGGCGAGGCCGACGCAGGCCATAACAATCGCGATCAGTGGGAGCCATGGAGTGGTCATCGGGACATCTACTCCAGTGTCGGCGAGGTCGGCGGTAACTGTTCGGCGGACGAGCCAGCCGAGGAATGCGGTGGTGAGCCCGCCGAGGACCAGACCGGCGCCGGTGATGAGTGCGGCTTGCCAGAGCGCGGTACGACGCAACTGGTCGCGTGTGGCGCCGAGTAGGCCGAGTGCTTGGTGCTGTCTGCGTCGTTGGGTGGCGCCGATGAGGGTGGCGTTGACCACGGCGATGGCGGCGTAGAAGCCGGCGGGGCCGAGCAGGATGGTGAGTCCGAAGTTGTTGCTGCGCCGGACTTGGTCGGTGACGTCGGTGATCCATTCCTCTGCTGTTAGTAGTTGGCTGTCGGTGCCGGCCAGGGCTCGGCTGACAGCTGTCATCGCCGCGCCAGTTTCGGTACCTGGTTCGGGGACGACGAACAGTTCGTCGGCCGGTGCGTTGTCGAGGTCCTCGGCGACGAGGTCGGCGGGTAGGAGGATGTCGCCGTAAAGGTCGGGAGCGGCAGGCACGACGGCGACGACCGTCAGGTCGACCATGTGGCCGTTGACGCGGGCCTTGAGGTGGCCGCCGAGCCCGGTGCCGCTGTCGATCACCTGGGTTTCGGAGACCGCGGCGGCGGTCCCGTGAAGGTCGCCGAGGCTGCCCTTCGTGGCGTGCAGCCCCCGAGCCACAGTCGCGGTGGTGACATCGATGGCGTCGACCTCCAGACGTTCGTGGCCGTCGTCGCCGAACAGCACGGTGAAGCGGCGGCGGGCGTCGACCAGCTTCACGGAGGGGTCTGCTGTCAACTTGGCGGCGGCCTCATGCTCGTGCCCGGCGCCGGGGCGGACGACCAGGGGTGCGTGGAGTTGGGCGCGGTCCTGGGCGGATGTCCAGTCGGCGGTGAAGCTCAGGGCGAGCAACATCGAGCCGGCTATGGCCGAGATCGCGATGACGGGCGCGGCGACCGATGTGGTGGTGCGTACGGCGGCGCGCAGTTCGTCGCGGGCCAACCGGGCGGCGACGTCGTGGCTGGAGAAGGGGAGGGCCAGGAGCGCTGCGAGTCGTGGGACGAGCAGGGTGCCGAAGCACATGAGTGCGATGACGATGACTTCGGGCAGCAGGACGGAAGCCACTAGCGCGAAGAGCGGCTCCGCGTGCTGGGTCAGGACGGTTGCGGTGAGCACGGTGGCGAGGCAGAGGGTGCCGACGAGCAGTTGCGGGATGCTGGGGCGGCTGCGTTCGATGGCTGCCTCGCGCAGCGCCGCGGACGGTGGGATTTTGGCGGCCCGACGGGAGGAGCGCCAGGCTCCCAGTAGCGCTACGACTATTCCGCTGGGGGCGGCGATCGCCCAGGCCAGCCACGCCGCAGGGGCGACCAGATGGAGGTCGGTGAGGCCGATGCGGCGGATCAGGTCGAGAACGGGCGCTGCCAGGGGTGTTGCTATGAGGCATCCGATGATGACGGCCCCGGCGGCAACGACGACCGACTCGCCGAGGACGAGGCGGCGCACCTGAGGCCCGGTGGCGCCGATGAGTCTCAGGAGTCCTAGTTCGCGGCGGCGGGTGGCGACGACGAATCCGAAGGTGCTGCCGACGACGAAGATTGCCATGAACAGTGAGATCGCCGACATGATGCCGAACATCGAGGTCAGATCGTCGAGTTGGTGGTGCTGCTCCTGGGTCGCCCTGCTGCCGAGGTCGGTGAGGGTGGCGTCGACCGAGCCGATCAGATTGACAGTGGTCGCGATCAGGACGACGCCGCTTGCGAGGGCGACGAAGGCGCCGAGATAGGCGGGCCAAGAAGTGCGGACGGTCTGGCGGGAGAGCCGGCTCATCGCAGGGTTCATCGCTGCTCCAGATCGTTCATGTGCCGGGCGATGGCGGCGGCGTCGGCGCGGTGGAGTCTGCCGACGGTCTGTCCGTCGGCGAGGAAGAGCGTTTCGTCGGCGTAGGAGGCGGCGAGGGGGTCGTGGGTCACCATCACGACGGTCTGTCCGCCGTCGGCCAGGGCACGGAGCAGCGCAAGGACTTCGCGGCCGGTGTTGCGGTCGAGTGCACCGGTGGGTTCGTCGGCGAAGATGACGTCGGGAGTGCCGTGGAGAGCGCGAGCAATCGCGACCCGTTGCTGCTGGCCGCCGGAGAGCTCGGGGGGCCGCCGCTTCGCCAGATCCCGCAGCCCGACCCGATCCAGCGCGTCGGTCACCGCCGCCCTGTCGACCGGCAGTCCCGCGAGCCTGGCCGGCAGGGCGACGTTGTCGAAGGCCGTCAGGGCATCGAGCAGGTTGTAGGACTGGAAGATGAACGCCATCGAGGTCCGCCGGAATTTCGTCAAGGCGGTCTCGCTGAGGCTGTCCAGAGCCGTGCCGCCGATGGTCACCCGTCCGTGGTTGGGCCTGTCGAGTCCGGCTGCGAGTTGAAGCAGGGTGGACTTCCCGGAGCCGGAGGGACCCATGATCGCGGTGTAGCTACCGCGAGCGAAGGCGTGGGTGAAGCCGTGCAGTGCGTGAACGCTGCCCGCGCGGGAGCGGTACGTGCGGGTCACGCTTTCGAGCGCGACAGCCGGTGCCGTCAATGTCTGGGTCATGCGTCCAGTCCAGCGAGTCCGCGAGTCTCGCACACTGGCTCACGCGCGACATCCGGGGTAGCGGTGGCGCTACCGTGACACCTTCTACGCTGGTGAAGTGAGCCTCCACGCCGACGCCTGGTCCGCTGTACGCGGTAGGCCATGGCGTTTCCTGATCTCGGCCTGGCCGTGGAGGTCTCTGATCTACCTCGTCTCGACGGTGCCGCTCGGGATCGGCGTGCTCCTGGTGCTCGCGGCGGTCATCGGCCTTGGGGTCCTGACCGCCGTGATCGTGGTCGGACTCCTGTTGCTGGCCAGCGTGCCCCTGGTGACAACCGTCATCGCGGAGATCGAGCGGGCTCGGCTCCGGCTGGTGCTTCCGCAGCCGTCTGGCGGCGAGCATCCGACGCTACGGGAACGGCTGCGCACCTGGCGCACCGTCCCGGTCTCGTGGTCCGAGATCGGCTATGCCGTCCTCCTCGCGACGGTCGGGTGGCTCGTCGACGCCGTCGTGCTGACGCTGGCGATCACGACCCCGATCGTCCTGATCCTCGCGCCTGTCCTATTTCGTTACGAAGCGGTGGAGATATATGGCTGGCGGATCGACACTGCCGCTGAGGCCTGGCCCGCCGTGGCGGTCGGCGTCCTGGCCCTCGCCGTCGCCGCTTATCTGGTGACCCTACTTGCCAGCGGCCAGGCCGCGCTCACCCGGCTCCTTCTCGATCCACCTGAGGCGCGGCTGGTCACCGCGGTCACCGAACTGCGCCGCTCCCGCGCCGGACTCGTCGACGCCTTCGAGGAGGAGCGCCGCCGCATCGAGCGTGACCTGCACGACGGCGCACAGCAACGCCTCGTCGCTCTCACCATGACGCTCGGGCGGGCCGAGCTCGAACTGGACGACGGCCCTGCGCTCGACCTGATCACCAGGGCCCACACCCTCGCCGAGGATGCTTTGGAGGACCTGCGGGCCACCGTGCGTGGCATCCATCCCCAGGTGCTCACCGACCACGGACTCGCCGCCGCGATTCACGAGCTGGCCGACCGCTCCCCGGTCCCGGTCGACACCGACCTCCACCTGGCGGGGCGACTTCCCGCACGAGTAGAGACCGCGGCATATTTCCTCGTCAGCGAGGCATTGACCAACGTCGCCCGCCACTCCGGCGCCCGTAACGCCCAGGTGCACGCCTGGGTGGTCGGCAACACGCTGACCGTGACCGTTGTCGATGACGGCCAGGGTGGTGTCGACCCCGCCCGAGGGTCCGGGCTTGCCGGACTCGCCGCCCGCATCGACGCCATTGACGGCACCCTCGACATCACCAGCCCGCCCGGAGGCCCGACCCACGTGAGAATGACATGCCCGATCAGCCTGACGTGAAAAAGCCTCTGAGAATCGTGATCGCGGAGGATGCGGCACTCCTGCGGGAAGGGCTCGTCGGAATACTGGAGAAGGCCGGCCACCAGGTCATCGCCGCGGTCGCGGACGCCGACGCACTGCTCGTCTACACCGCCAACCAACAGCCCGACGTCGTCATCACCGACATCCGCATGCCGCCGACCCACACCGACGAAGGACTCCGCGCCGCCGTCACCATCCGCGCCCAGTACCCCGACATCGCGGTCGTCCTCCTGTCCGCGTACATCGCCGAGGCTTACGTCACCGATCTGCTCGAGTCCACCACGGGCGGCGGGCTTGGCTACCTCCTCAAGGACCGAGTCAGCCACGTCCGCGACTTCCTCGACAATCTCGATCGCGTGACCGCAGGCGGCACGGTCATCGACCCCGACGTCGTTCGCCACCTCGTCACCCGACGACGCAACGACGGTCCGCTGGCCACGCTCACCCCACGCGAGCGCGAGGTTCTCGCATTGATGGCTGAGGGTTACACCAACCCCACCATCGCCGAGTACCTCGTCGTCAGCGAGGCGGCCGTCCGCAAACACGTCGGCAACATCTTCGCCAAGCTCGATCTCGACCCCGACTCCGACCGCCGCGTCTCGGCCGTGCTCACCTACCTGCGAGGCGCGTCGTGATCGTCCGAAATTACGCGATGGCGGTGGCGGCACGGCGGGAGTTCGGCACGGCGGTGGGCCTCGGCGAGGGCGAGCGGTCAGCCATCCGTGCGGCCACCTTGCTGTTGCAACCGCCGACGACGCCCGAAAAATGTCGGCAACTCCCGCACCATCACTCGAGAGCCGGCACCTGGGCGGGAGACCTGTCGAGCCCGGGCACGGGCCGGCCGGCAAAATCCTGAAGGAAGTGGTCCATGAGCCGGAAGGCTTCGGTACGCGCTACGGCCTCTCTGGTCGAGGTCTCCGCGATCAGGGCATCCGGATCGACGCCGATCTGCCGCGCGTGCGCCGCGCCGCCGACGGCCATCCACTCGGCGAGCAGGTCGGCGGTGGCTTCGGGGTGGAATTGCAGGCCGAGGCTACGTCCGATGCTGAACGCCTGCGGACCGACTTCCGTGCGGGCGATCTCCCGGGCGTCAGGCGGCAGGATGCACCGGTCGGAATGCGACTCCAGCCACGGGCCAGGTGGGATCAATTCCGGCTCGTCACTGTCGATCACCGTCCAGCCGAGTTCGGTTCGCGGTGCCCGCTCGACCCCCCCGCCCAGTGCCGCGGCGAGCGCCTGTGCGCCGAAACAGATTCCCAGTACGGGTACCTCGGACGCGTGCGCCGCGCGTAGGAACGTCAACTCCGACGTGATCCACGGGTCGATCCGGTCGGTGTCGTAGACCGACCAGGGTGCGCCGAAGCAGATCACCGCATCCCATTCCGTCGGGTCGGGAAAGGTCACAGAAACCGACGGTGAGTCGAACCGTTCCTCGGGAACCACCATGAACCGGGTGGCCTCATGGCCGCAGGCGCGGAGGTACTCGCCCACGAAACCGGGCCGCGACGTGTGGTCGTGGCCGACCAGGAGGGTGCGCATAATTCGCAGGATAGGCGTCGGGCGCCAAGGCCGTCGGCCGTGCGCTTCGCAACGGTCACCGTGCGTTGCCCGCTACGGCCGGTCGGGCGCTACCGCGCTCCCGACCACAAACGTTACCCTTGGTCCAAGCCATTGACCGTCCACGGAGGATCACGCATCGATCCTCGGCCGGGGGTGCGACCATGACGAGCAGGCGTACCTCTGAACTCAGTCTCGGTGCACTTGTCATCGGGCTGCTGATCGGCTTCGGAACGAATCTGCTGACGGCCGACCCGGAACACTGGCCCAGGTTTCTCCGGCCCATCAGCGACTACGCCGCCGTCTGGACCATCGCGCTGGTCGCTGGCATTGTGGCCGCGAGATTCTTCGACGTGTGGCGGTCCCGCCGTAATCACCCCTGGACCAGCCAGGCCAATCCATATCCGGGGCTCGAGGCATATGGGCCCGAACGTGCCGCCGTGTTCTTCGGCCGGGACGAGGACGTGGCCGCGTTGGTCGAGCGGGTGTCACACCGGTCCAAGGAGACAGCACACCGCTTCGTACCGGTCGTCGGGCCTTCTGGCAGCGGCAAGTCATCTCTCGTGCAGGCGGGGGTGGTCCCCGCCCTGATCCGCCACCCTGGTTGGGTCACGATCGGACCGGTCCTGCCTGGCTCGGACCCGGTGACCGGTCTGGCCGCTGCCTTCGGCGGCGACGTACGCGGGCTGGCCGACGAGCTTCGCCAAGAGTCCAGGCAGGCGCTGGAAGCGGCCCTACACGCCACGACTCGTTACCGGCCCCAGGCCCTGTGCGCAGCGGCTCGTTCCTTGGCCAGGGGCAACGCTCGACTGCTCCTCGTCGTCGATCAGTTGGAGGAATGCGTCTCGCTGTGCGACGCCGAACAGCGGAATGCCTTCCTCGCGCTGCTCGACGCGTGGCTGGGGGCCGACCCCCGTGGCATCGTGATCGCCACCCTGCGGGTCGAGTTCCTCGGAACGTTTCAGCAGGGGCCGGCGGCCCGGCTGTTCGCCCTGCCGTTCGGCCTCGGCCTGCTGGACGCCAGCGGCCTACGGAAGGTGATCACCGGCCCAGCCGAGGCGAGCGGAGTGCGCTTGGAAAGCGGGCTGGTGGACCGCATGGTCAGCGACGCGTCGGGCAGCGACGCGCTGCCCTTGCTCGGCTACGTGCTGGAGGAACTCTACGACCGGCACCGTGCCAGCGGTCGGATCACCGTCGCGGACTACCTCGACGCCGGTGACGTGGCCGGGGCGATCACCCGGCACGCCGACCGGGTTTTGGACTCACTCAATCCCCGGTACGGACGCGCACCCGTCCTTGAGACCCTCCTCCGGTTCGTGACCTGGCAGGGCGCGGAGCCGACCCGCCGCCGGGTGGCTCGGGATGAGCTTGACGAGGCGGCTCTGGACGTGGTGGAGCAGTTCCGGGACGCCCGGCTGATGGTCGACACCGGGGACAGTTTCGACCTCGCCCACGAGGCTCTGCTTCGGCAGTGGGAACCGCTGGCCCATGTGGTGCGTGCTCGCGAGGCGGAGCTGCGCCGTCGTACCGAACTCCTGCCACTCGCCGTGATCTGGGACCGGAACCACCGGCGGGACGGCTACCTGTTGTTCGGCGACTACCTGCGCCACGCCCGCGAGGTGATGGCGAACGAGAGCATCTCGCCCCTGGTACGCGCCTTCGTCCAGGCGTCGCTGCGTGCCGAGACCTTCCGGCAGCGACGTCTCGCCGACCAGTTGGCCGAGCGGTCCCTGCGGGTACGTGACGAGGACCCGCGACTCGCGCTGGCGCTGGCGTACGCGGCAGTCACCGAGTGTGCGCCGACGCCCTCCGCCGGCCATGCCTTACGTCTTGCGCTGCGTCATCGGATGAAGGTGACGCTGCGGGGGCACCAGGACTGGGTCCGGTCGGTGGCCTGGTCGGCCGACGGCAGGCTCGCCTCAGCCTGTGACGACGCCACCATACGGATCTGGCTCGTCGAGGACGGCGAGACCCAGTTGCTCCTGCGCCCACCGTGGCTGGGTGCGCTCGTTGGCCTGGGCGCCGGACGGTCGACTGGCCAGCGGGGGCGAGGACGGCACGATCCGCATCTGGACCGGCACCGGGACTCCTGTCACGGTGCTGACCCACCACGACGGCCCGGTCCGCACCGTTGCCTGGGCGCCGGATGGTCGTCTCGCCAGCGGGGGCGAGGACGGCACGATCCGCATCTGGACCGGCACCGGGACTCCTGTCACGGTACTGACCCACCACGACGGCCCGGTCCGCACCGTTGCCTGGGCGCCAGACGGTCGACTCGCCAGCGGCGGCCACGACGGCATGGTGTACGAGTGGCCCGGGGATCCGGACCTGCCGGTGCTCACCGGCCGCCACAACGGGCGGGTGCGTTCGGTGGCGTGGTCCGCCGAGGGACGACTCGCATCCGCCGGCGACGACGGCCTGATCCGGCTGTGGCAGGCCGACCGTGACGCCCTTGAGTTGCGGGGCCACGTCGGCGCGGTGCGCAGTGTCGCCTGGTCTTCCACCGGAAGGCTGGCCTCCGGCGGCGAGGACTCCACCGTACGGCGGTGGGATCCGGATGAATGGACTGCGCAGGTGTTCACCGGACACCGCGACTGGGTTCGGTCGGTGGCGTGCTCACCCGGGACGGAGTTGGCCTCCGCGGGCAGTGACGGCACGATCCGGGTGTGGCAGACCGGCGCCGACGACGAGTCGGGTGAGTCGGTGTACCAGGGCCACGGCGGCTGGGTCCGATCGGTGTCGTGGTCACCGACCGGCGAACTCGCCACGACAGGCACGGACGGTGTCATCCGGATCCGCACTGCCGGGCGTCCGGACCTGGTCCGAACGCTCGTCGGACATGACGGACCGGCTCGGTCGTTGGCCTGGTCCGCCACCGGCACGCTGGCATCCTGCGGGGACGACGGCACGGTCAGGGTGTGGGGGACGGATGACACGCCGGAAGCTGTGCTCACCGGTCACCGCGGTACGGTCCGCGCGGTCGCCTGGTCGGTCGACGGGATGCTCGCTTCCGGCGGGGACGACCAGACCGTACGGGTCTGGGACGTCGCGCGTCGAACGGCGCGTGTCCTGCGTATCCCCGGCGCGGGAGTGCGCTCGGTGGCATGGGCGCCGTCCGGGAAACTGGCGTCCGCGAATGCCGACGGCGTGGTGCGAGTCTGGGACCTGAGTCGGCCAGACGAGCCCCTGCTGCTGACCGGCAACGAGGGACTCGTGTGGTGGGTGGCCTGGTCCCCGGACGGGCGATTGGCTTCGGCGGGGGCGGACGGGATGATTCGGATCTGGGCTCCGGCCCTGGATGCGACGCCGACGGTGCTGGTTGGCCATCGGGGTGCGGTGGGTTCGGTGGCCTGGCACGGTGACGATCTGCTCGCTTCCGCAGGCGACGACAGCTGCGTACGCGTGTGGGAGCCCGCGACAGCCAGCGAGCCTCTCATGCTGTCTGGGCACCGTGGGCCGGTCGGCACGGTCGCCTTTTCGCGATGCGGACAGCTCGCGTCTGGTGGCGTCGACGGAACTGCCCGCGTGTGGGATCTCACCCAGCCCGTCGCCGACCTGCTCGCCGAGGCCGAGCGGCGCCACGTGCGACCGTTGACCAGGGAGGAACGCGATCGCTTCCTGGTCGGCTCCTCGCACCGCGATGTCGCGTCGCCTGTCGGTGACCCGGTGATCCCTGCCGTGGTGAGCGAAGAAAGTCAGTCGACGGGCGGCCGGTAGGCGGCTCGTACGGCGGTAAAGAGCTGGAGCGGGCACCACACCCGTCGCATGCGGGGAGGCATCGAGGGCCGCAGCGCCCGTTTCGGCGAGGGCTGCGATGGCGGGGCAGGCGCGCCGATCACCAGGCGCAGGGCGTGTAGTCCTTGAGGAAGCAGCCGTACAGGTCTTCGCCCTGTTCGCCGCGGACGATCGGGTCGTAGACCCGGGCCGCGCCGTCGACCAGGTCCAGTGGGGCGTGAAAGCCGGCGTCCGCGAGCCGCATCTTCGTCGGGTGGGGCCGCTCGTCGGTGATCCAGCCGGTGTCGACGCTGGTCATGAAGATGCCATCAGTCAGCATTTCCTGGGCGCTGGTGCGGGTCAGCATGTTCAGGGCGGCCTTGGCCATGTTGGTGTGCGGGTGCCCTGGCCCCTTGTAGCCGCGGGCGAACTGGCCTTCCATCGCCGACACGTTCACCACGTACTTGCGGCGGGCGGTCGCTGCGGCCATCGCGGGTCGTAGCCGGCTGACCAGCACGAATGGCGCGGTGACGTTGCACAGCTGCACTTCGAGCAGCTCGACCGGGTCCACCTCGTGCACCCGCTGCACCCAGCTGTTGACCGGGTCGAGGTCCGGCACGAGACCGCCGGCGTCGATGGCGGTGGCTGCCGCGATCCGTTCTGGGGAGGCGGAGCCGCTGGTCAGCGCGAGCGCGGTGAGCTCGTGCGGGGGGATCGCGGGCGACGTCGGTGGGGCGATCAGTCTACCCGCCAGGTCGCCCCCGCTGGCTGGTTTGGCGAACGTGATCATCTCCGGCAGGGGGCCGTCCGGCAGGGCCGCCGTCTCCGCGGCGACGAGCTGCGCGTACGCCCCGGGCGTGCGGCGGACGGTCTGCGCCGCGTTGTTGATCAGGATGTCGAGTGGGCCCTGGCCGCTGACCGAGTCAGCGAGGGCGATCACCTGGGCGGGGTCGCGCAGGTCGATCCCGACGATCCGCAGGCGGTGCAGCCAGTCCCCGCTGTCGGGCATCGCGGCGAATCGGCGGACCGCGTCGTGCGGGAACCGCGTGGTCACCGTGGTGTGCGCGCCGTCGCGCAGCAGCCGCAGCGCGATGTACATGCCGATCTTCGCCCGGCCGCCGGTGAGCAGCGCCCGCCGGCCGGTCAGGTCGGTACGGGCGTCCCGGCGCTCCCGGTTGAGCGCGGCGCAGGGCGGGCAGAGCTGATGGTAGAAGGCGTCCACCTCGCGGTAGCGCTGCTTACAGATGTAGCAGCCGCGCGGATTGTGCAGGAAACCGGCCGTCGCGCCCACGGTGGGGGAGGCCAGCGGGATGCCCTGGGTCTCGTCGTCGATCCGGCCCGGGGCGCCGGTCGCGGTGGCCGCCGTCACCGCGCGGTCGGCCGCCAAGATGGCATCCCGCCGTTCCTCGCGCCGCCGCTGCTTGATCATCTTGTAGAGCTTCGCGGTGGCCCGTTGCACCCGCACGACGTCGGGGTGATCGGGAGGGAAATCCTCCAACGCCTCGAAGACGCTGAGACAGGTCTCCAGATGGCTGGGGTCAATGCCGTGTTGACCGGTTTTGGTAGTGTTGTCCGCCGTCATGCCGCCGCTGTCTCGTCCCGTTCCCTGCGCCGGATCCACCCGGCCCGCCCCACGTCCGACCCGGAACTGTACGCACCAGAGGGCCTCCGACGCATCCCGCGCCTGTTCGTCAGCCCGAAGACGATCGAGGTCAGCCCGGCACAACGCGTCGGAGCCGGGCCAGCGCGTCGGCGACTTCCCGGGTCTCCTCGTGCTGTGCCGTTGCTGATTCCATAGTCGGATGTCAGCAATCCCGGCCTAATGAGTTCTGGGAGTGAGCCATCCGGCAAACTCCTGGCGGATAGGTAGCCGCCGGCAGGTGAGCACTTGCTCGGCCTGGACGTCGAGTCCTGACGAAAGATCGTGCCCCGGCTGGTCGGTGTGGAGAGTTGATCGCTGATGGGATGTCGTGCCCGCCCGGTTGCGGCGTGAGCACTGCTTCATTAGGTTGCTGATAGTTCTCCTCCTGGCTACCGAAGGTGATCGACTCGATAGGCGGGAGACGCGTTGCTGTTCGTGGGAGATGACTGGGCCGAGGACCACCACGACGTTGAGGTCATGGACTCCTCCGGTCGCCGGCTGGCCAAGGCCCGGCTGCCCGAGGGCGTCGCCGGCGTCACGCGGCTGCACGCGATGATCGGCCAATGGCTCGGCGACGACGTCGACGGCGCCGAGGACGTCGCCGGACGGGTGAAGATCGGTATCGAGACCGACCGGGGCCCGTGGGTGCAGGCGCTGGTCGCCGCCGGGTACACGGTGTACGCGGTGAACCCGTTGCAGGCATCCCGCTACCGGGAGCGCTTGGCGCTGTCGGGGGCCAAGAGCGACGCCGCGGACGCGCACATGCTGGCCGACATGGTGCGCACCGACTCGCACCAGCTGCGCCCGATCGCCGGCGACTCGGCCGACGCCGAGGCGGTCAAGGTCGTCACCCGGATGCACAAGACGCTGATCTGGGAACGCACCCGCGCCGGGCAGCGGATGTCGACGCCACCGCCGACGCCGGCTTGTAGACCTGGTCGCCGGTGTCGTCACGGACGTCGTAGCACTGTCCGCTGGAGGTCTTCTGGGTCGAGTGCAACGCCCAGTACCATCCGTAGCTCTTGACGGCCTCGGCACCGGCCTCCAGCGAAGCCTTCGGCCAGCTCGTGATCCACTCGTTCGGGAGGACGTTCTTGACGTACGTCTTGAAGTCGATCCGGTCGACTCGCCCGAGACTGACCCGGTAGACGAGGATGGTGCTCGGCAGCTTGCTGTTGGTGCCGTCAGTGCTGCAGCCGGTCGCCCCGCTCAACAGCTCGTGCGAGGCGTTGTAGTTCTTCAACGTGGCGTTGAGGTTGCCCTTCGCCCCGGCCGCGAAGTCCTGGTACGCGCCGGCGAAGTCGCTGTTGTAGTAGACGCGCACGGTTTTGCTGGTGCGGTTCCACACCGACGCGGCGTTGTTCTTCACGCAGATGCCCTTGCCGTTGCCCGCGCCCTTGAATTCGTAGCAGGTCGGCTGGGTCGTGCCGTAGTCGCCGA
Organism: Micromonospora sp. NPDC006766; assembly: GCF_040636055.1. Lineage (NCBI taxonomy): Bacteria > Bacillati > Actinomycetota > Actinomycetes > Micromonosporales > Micromonosporaceae > Micromonospora > Micromonospora sp. NPDC006766. The sequence goes on from NZ_JBEYIX010000014.1 coordinate 18,197, forward strand.
GCGACGCGGTGAAGTCCGAGACGGAGCCGGCGTTGTCGCTGTTGTAGTAGTAGCAGAACTCGCCGCTGTCGCAGACCCCGTCCCGCGAAGCCGCCGACGCCGGCGAGGCGACGCTCAGCATGAAAGCGGTCATCGCGAGGGCGGCGCCGGCGACGGCAAGGTTCTTACGGACGTTCATGGTGTCCTCTCCTGAACGTTGAGTGATGGTGGGTGACCGGGTCGGGTGCGGGTCACTGCCCGCGCTGGTACTGCTCCCAGGTTTTGACCGGAATCCGGGGACCGTCGTCCGGGCCCCGGTTGGCCAGGCCGTTCAAGCCGAGGTAGTAGTCGCCGACCTGGTGTTGTGCCTGGCTGGACAGGTCCGTGTCGTTGATCGCCACGGCGTGGATGTGCCACGGCCAGTCACCCTGACTCGGGTCACGCACCCAGGCGGCGAAGCCGACCCGACGCAGCGCCCGGACGACATCGGTGCGCTTGGCCGCAGCCATGCCGGTGACCGCGATGTCCACCACACCGCCGCCGTCGTGCGTACCGGCCGAGGTCGGGTCGCCCCCAGGGTTGTAGGAGCCCTGCTCGAGCAACAGGGTGAAACCGAGCAGACGCTGGGCCTCGGCCAACATCGCCTGCGTACGGGTGTTGACGACGCACCCGTCACGCGGGACCTTCGCCCCCGGGCTGATCGGGTTGCCGACCGTGTACCGGTTCTGGCCGAGCATGGTCAGCGACGTCGTGCCGGGCAGCCCACTGGCATCCAGGTGTAGCCGAGCGAACGCTGGTAGGCCGCGTACGCCGAGACGGTGGTGGTGCCGAAGTAGCCGTCGACCCACTGCGCGTTCAGCAAATTCCGGGCTTGGAGCGCCTGCTCCACGGCGAGCACGGAACTCTTCGCGCCCGGGGTCAGGGTGTTGTCGGCACGGCGGGGGTCGATCTGGGCGGCCAGGACGACGGCCTCCATGTCCACGACAGGCAGCGCGGCCGTGGCGATGGTCGGCTGTGCGGTGGCGCCGGGTGTCGCGGCCCCGGCAGGGGCCGGGACGCCGACCGCCACGCAGAGCGCGATCCTCGGCGGGTATCGATGTGGCGGATAGCAACACCGGGCGCGGCAGCGCTGCGGGAACAGCGTCTCAGCGTGGCGTCGGCGGCTGTGATCGGACGATCCGCCTTGGCTGTGGTTTCTGATGTCAGATCATGGTCGTTCCGGTCTGCCGGATCGGTGCCAGCCGTAGAGTGCCGGCCATTGTGGAGTGCTCCGGTTGGTGGGCCGACGTTGGCCGGCGTTGGCGATGTCGGGGTGTGGCTCGCGGGGAATCGCAGGGCCGAGGCAGGAAGGTTTTCGGGTTGGCGAATGGTCCGGGCTCAGGGGCCAACAGCGGGCGGGGCGCGGTGCCGGAGTCTCTGGTTCACGGTAGGTCGGCTGGCACGGTTGCCCAGTGGGTGGAGGTGCACCGGCTGGCGGTGGCAGGCCGGGAGCCGGTGATCGCCCGGCACGTCGGGGATCAGGTGGCGAGGGTGTGGTTGCCCAGGTCTCGGTTCGCGGATGTCGCGGCCCTCGCGAACGCGACCCTGGCCCTCGGTCCGGACGCCGGCGCCTTCTATGACCTGGGTTGGGCCCAGTTCTCCACCGGGCAACCCCGGCATGCCCTGGCCAGCTTCGAGCAGGCCCTGCGTCTGTACCGCGAGGCCGGCGACCACGGCAACGAAGCCGCCACCCTTAGCAACATCGGCGCCGTGTACAACAGGCTCGGGGACCGGCAGCGGGCCCTGACCTACTACCAGGAGGCTTTGCCCATTCGGCGGGAGGTCGGCGACCGCGCCGGCGAAGCTGCCACCCTCAGCAACATCGGCGGCGTGTACGACGGGCTCGGGGACCGGCAGCGGGCCCTGGCCTACTACCAGGAGGCTTTGCCCATCACGCGGGAGGTCGGCGACCGCGCCGGCGAAGCTGCCACCCTCAACAACATCGGCGGCGTGTACAACGGGCTCGGGGACCGGCAGCGGGCCCTGACCTACTACCAGGAGGCTCTGCCCATCACGCGGGAGGTCGGCGACCGCGCCGGCGAAGCCGCCACCCTCAACAACATCGGTGTTTTCCGGTTTCGGCAGGGCGATTTTGCGCGGGCTAAGGACACGTTTGGTGAAGTTCTTGAGGTGTCCCGCGTCATCGGGGATCGCGGATTGGAAACCGTGGCGGGGTTCAATATGGCCGTTCTGCTTCTGCGAATGGCGCGAGTGGACGATGCCATCAAGGTCCAGCGCCGAGCGGTGGCTCTGGCCGAGCAGACAAGCCATCCGGCGCTGGATCGGATGCGAGCATTCCTCATCCAGCTTCAGCAAACGAGAAAGGAATAGACGGTGGGAACTGCCGCACTTGAGGTCTCGGGACCGGACGCCGCGCGTTGGGCCGCGGAACTGCACGCCGCCCTTGCCGCGAACGCCGGGCCTGGCGAGGGTGTGTCACCTGTTGAGGTGCAGCGTTCCGCCGAGGTGGTGATCGCTGTCATCGGGCTCGTGTTCGCTGGGGTCGGCGCGGCCAAGACGATCTGGGACTGGTGGCATTCCCGTCGTACCGAAGGCGTTACCGTCACGATCCTGCTCAGCGACGGTACGCGGCTCGACGTGTCCAACGTCAGCACAGGGGAGCTGGAGATCGCTTTCCAGCAGGTCGAATCGCGGCAACGCTGAGGGCGGAGACCACCGTGAGTGAGATGAGCACGTACGAGTTGGAGATCTTCGAGCAGACCTCCGACTACTCCGAGTTGCGCCTGTCGACCGGTGGGGGACCGCCGAAGACCCGTGGCGTGGACAAGGCCGCGATCGATCAGCTGATCCGGATGGTGGAACGCGATTACAGTCAGCATGCGGTCGCGCAGAAGGTGTTCGCTGCGCCGCAGCTACGTGACCTGGGCATGAAACTGGCCGCTTTCCTCGACGGCGAGGATCGGTGGCTGACCCCGGTTCTGGACCGCCCTGCCGGCGCCACACTGCGCATCACCACCGCGGGACGACTCCGGCACCTGCCCTGGGAACTGCTCGCCGTGGACGGCTCGCATCTGACCGTCTCCACCAATGCGCCGCTGCTGCCGGTGCGGGCCGTCGGCACCAACTCGGCCCTCACGGCCCCGGTCAAACCCGCGAACCGGCCCTTGCGGGTGCTGTTCATGGCGACGTCTCCCGAGGGTGTCGAGCCGGTGCTCAGCTACGAGGCAGAGGAAGCGGCCATCCTGGCTGCCACCTCCCGAACCGGCACCGATCTGGTCGTGGAGGAGAGCGGCACCCTGGACGGGCTTCGCTTTCTCAGCCGCGACTACGGTGCCGGATACTTCGACGTCCTGCATCTGAGTGGCCACGCCACCATCAACGGGAACGGTCAGGCCGTCTTCCTGGTCGAGAACGAGTTCGGTGGGCGCGCCTACGCCACCGCTGACCAGATCGCCCAGGCCATGCCCGGGCACTGGCCCCGCCTGGTCTTCGTCTCCGGCTGCCTCACCGGCAACGCCCCCAACGCCGGCGCGTTCCCCTCGATGAGCGAGAGCCTGGTCCGCGCCGGTGCCCCCGCCGTGCTGGGGTGGGCGCTGCCGGTCGGTGACGTCTCCGCGACCGAGTTCGCCGCCGAACTCTACCGGTCACTGGCTGACGGGCAGCCCCTCGACCGGGCCATCGTCGAGGCCCGTCAGCACCTGTACACGCACAAGCGCGGCAACTGGCACCTGGCGCGCGTCTACGCCGACAGATCCCCTCTCGCCCCCATGGTCACGCCCCTGCACACGAAGGGACGCGCGCGGATCCAGATCCGGCCCGCCGACCGGGAATTCCTGGATCCGCAGACCCAACTGTCCCGGGTCGCCGCCCGCGCCGCCTTCGTCGGACGACGACGCGTCATCCAGCGCTGCCTGCGTACCCTCAAACAACCGTGCGGTAGCGAAGGCGCGGCCGAGGCCCTTGTCCTGCACGGCATGGGCGGCCTCGGCAAGAGCAGCCTCGCCTCCCGGCTGCTGGAACGCATGCCCACCCACCAGCGTGCCGTCTGGTACGGCCGCGTCGACCTGACCAAGTTCCGGGAGCTCACCACCAAGGTCGACTTCCCCACCATGGAGCAGCAGATCGAAGCAGCCAAGCTACTCGACAACGACCAGGCCCCGCTCCTCGTCCGCCTGCGCCATCTGCTGCACGTCGACGGGCCCCTCGGACAGACCCCCTGCCTGTTCGTGTTCGACGACTTCGAAGACGGCAACCTCGACGAACGCGACGGCAGCCACGTGCTCGCCGCCGAGATGGCCGACATCCTGCCCGCCCTCCTCGAGGCCATCCGCGACACCGGCAGCCCCAGCCGGGTCATCATCACCAGCCGCTACCGCTTCCCCGCCCCCACCGCAACCACCATCGTCGTCGAGTCACTCGAAACCCTCACCGACACCGAACAGGCCAAGAAACTCGCGAACCTGCCCAACCTACGCCCCGGCTCCTCCATCGACCCCAAGATCCGCCAACGCGCCATCAACGCCGCAGCCGGCAACCCCCGCCTGCTCGACTGGCTCGACCTGATCGTCGCCGACCCCCGCCTCGACATCGATGGCCTCATCACCGCCATCGAGAACGAAGCCGACCGATTCCGCCGGGAAACCATCCTCGCGAAGAACCTCCTCAGCTCCCAGACCCCCGAGCTGCAGAAGATGCTCGCCAAGGTCAACGTCATCGAACTCCCCGTCCCCGCCGACACCGTCCGCGCCGTCCACGACCACCCCGACGTCACCATCCACATCGAACGCGCCGTCCAGCTCGGCCTGATCGAAGAAGGCACCGACCCCGAAACCCGCCAACCCCGCTACTACGTCTCCAACGTCCTGCGTCCCCTCATCCGCCCCCTGCTCACCGACGACGAATACACCCAAGCCTGCGCCGCCGCCGCACGATCCCTCTACGAACTCTGGATCACCGACCCTGCCACGTCCGGGCCCGCGTCATGACCACCCTCGCCCAGTGGGTGGAGGTGCACCGGCTGGCGGTGGCGGGCCGGGAGCCGGTCATCGCCCGGCACGTCGGGGATCAGGTGGCGAGGGTGTGGCTGCGCAGGTCCCGGTTCGCGGATGCCGCGGCCCTCGCGAACGCGACCCTGACCCTCGGCCCGGACGCCGGCGCCTTCTATGACCTGGGTTCGGCCCAATCCTCCACTGGGCAACCCTGGCAAGCCCTGGCCAGCTACGAGCAGGCCCTGCACCTGTACCGCGAGGCCGGCGACCACGGCAACGAAGCCATCACCCTTAGCAACATCGGCGGCGTGTACAACCGGCTTGGGGACTGGCAGCGGGCCCTGGCCTACTTCCAGCGGGCCCTGCCTATCCAGCAGGAGGTCGGCGACCGTGCCGGCGAAGCAACCACCCTCCACAACGTCGGACTCGTGTACGCCGGGCTCGGGGACTGGCAGCGGGCCCTGGCCTACTACCAGCGGGCCCTGCCCATCCGGCGGGAGGTCGGCGACCGCGCCGGCGAAGCAACCACCCTCAACAACATCGGCGGCGTGTACAGCGGGCTCGGGGATCGGCAGCGGGCCCTGGCCTACTACCTGGAGGCCTTGCCCATCGCGCGGGAGGTTGGCCACCGCGCCGGGGAAGCAATCACCCTCAACAGCATCGGCGGCGTGTACGACGGGCTCGGAGACCGGTGGCAGGCCCTGACCTACTACCAGCAGGCCCTGCCCATCGCGCGGGAGGTCGGCGACCGCGCCAGCGAAGCAACCACCCTCCACAACATCGGCGGCGTGTACAACGGGCTCGGGGATCGGCAGCAGGCCCTGACCTACTACCAGCAGGCCCTGCCCATCGCGCGGGAGGTCGGCCACCGCGTCGGCGAAGCAATCACCCGGTACAACATCGCGATGATCCACCGAGCCGAGGGGAATCTCGACAGGGCGATCAGCGAGCTCGAACTCGTCGTCGACCTCGACCGTCAAGTGGGCCACCCGGACCTCGCATCCGACACGGCCACGCTAGAAAAGGTACGCCAAGAACGAGCAAAGACTCGGAACGCAACCTGATCACCTCATCCACTCGGCTGGCTGAACACCCCGCCAGGTGCGGCTGGCCAAAGTAGTGCACCACCATCGCAGCCGAGACCGCGCACCAGCGCCGGCGGCGACCGTGCGACAGGCGTAGGAGCCGATGGTGGCCTTCTTCCACAGGTGTCCGATGACCTGCCGCACGTCGGTCCGTAGGTTCGGTTCGACCATTGCGGCGACTGGCCTGTGTCTATGCCGACGGGGGACCCCGAGCCGCTGGTCGACGGGTGGTGTGGGGAGGAGGAGCACGCAGATGCGAAGAGGGAAGCTTGCCTGGCGCGGCTCGGTGCTGGCCTTGGCGGTCGTGGCTACCGGCCTGCCGGCGACCGGCGCCCTGGCCAGGCCGGGGGCCGACGAACGCTCGGCCAGCGCGCAGTCGTCGTACCCAAAAGACTGCACGCAGTGGTCGTACCCGGGAGACCCTGGCTTTGTCGCCAGGAGCCCAGAGGAACTAGCTGCCGCTAAAGCCAGTTGGGAGACGCCGGAATACGGTTACTATACCGGCCATAATCCTTCCACCTCTGGTACGGCGGTCAATGCACCGTGGCAGCTCGCCGCGGTAAACGCGTCCACCGCCTACGCCCTGGGGTACTGCGGGCAGGGCGTCACGCTGGGCATGATGGATTCGGGCTACCGGCCTACGCACGAAGCATTTCAGACCGAGCTGATCGAGCCGGTGACAGGGGAGGGTGTCTACGGCACGTCCGGCTACGGGTATCGTGGCGCGACCCCGACGAACCCGTTTACTGCGGGCGAGTGGTTCACCGTTGCTGGCGATCAGGCGAAAGCAAGTGACTACTCGCACGGGACCGGCATGCTTGGGGTTACCTCCGGCAAGCGCGATGGTAAAGACCAGCACGGCATCGCCTTTGGGTCGAAGATGTACGTTGCCAAGACCGGCGGTTCCGATAGCCAGTCCCACGGTCCCTTCCACGATTACGTGTACTGGTACACAGCCAATAAGGCCCTGGTCGACGCGGGCGCCAAGGTCATCAACAGCAGTTGGGGCTCTTATGTCCAGACTCTTGACAGAGCCCGCTATGACGGCTTGGGCAAGGACCTTGGGGTCAACGGCAACCGCGCCAACGCTTACCAGCTGAATGGCAAAGACAGCGCCAGCGCCACGGCAATGGCGACCATTGTCCCCAACGAGTACTTGAAGGATCTGGAATACCAGTATTTCTTCTTCAAGAAAAGCTACTCGGAAGGCGGCATCCAGTACAATCCGAAATACCCCGGTCGTTCCTTCATGGACGCCATCTGGGACGCCATCAAGGACAGCGGTGCCGTCAACGCAAGGTCGGCCGGCAACAACGACTGGAGCAACCCGTATTTTCGCCCGGCGTATCCCCTCTTCAATCCCTTGGCGGAGAAGCAGTGGGTAGCCGTCGGCGGGGTGCAACCGCCCACTGCGACCAACCCCGAATACACAAAGCAGTTCGGGTATAACGAGGCGGGGCTCGCCAAATGGTGGAACGTTTCTACGCCTTCAAACAACGTTCGCACCACGAGCAGCGGTGGTGACACCAGCTATTCAAACTCAAGCGGCACGTCACCGGCAACGCCCGTTGCGACAGCGGTGATGGGGGTTCTTCTCTCCCGCTATCCGAACATGGACGCCAAGCAGGTGCGTGAGCTGATGTTCACCACGGCGAACAACAAGATGTCCGACGGCGTGAGATTCCTCGGCACCGGGCAAACCTCCCCCTCCGGGGAATCCATCGCCTGGACCGCTCCCGACGGTCTTCCGGACGACCGCTGGGGCTGGGGGATTCCCGATCTGGCCAAGGGCATGTACGGCCCCGGCCAACTCCTGAGCCCCATGACCTACAACATGGACAAGGCGCTCCTGGACGTCTGGTCGAACGACATCAGCCAGATCGCGATCAAGGAAAGGGAAAGGGAAGATCTGGAGTGGCTGGCGGGCTACAAGAAGCAAGGCATTGCCTACGCCGGTGAATTCAGCCCCAACGTGCTGCACCCGGACGGCACGCTTGACAAGCAGGCCTTCATGCTCCAGGGCATTTTGGGTGATCCCTACATCCAGGCCATCACTAACGGCCACCCCGAGATGTACGACAAGATCACCTATGAGGACGCCGTCAAGTGGCGCAAGGAATGGATGGACCAGCGCGCGGCCTACATTCAGAACAACATCGACAACAACCTCTACACGGCGTCCCTGACCAAGCAAGGCCCCGGGACGCTGATCATGACGGGCGACGCAACCTACCAGGGCGGCACGACGGTTGAAGGCGGCAAGCTTTCGATCACCGGCTCGCACGCAAGCTCGATCGACGTCAAGGGCGGCACGCTCGGCGGCAGTGGCAGCGTGGGTGACAACGTGACCGTCACCCGCGGCGTGCTGCGGCCAGGGCTCGCGTCCGACGAGGCCGCGCAGCTCACCGGCACCTCCGCGGGCAACGTCCTGAACGTCGGCGGAAGCGTGACCGTCGGCAGGCAGGGTCGCGTCGCCGTCACGATCTCCGGCGACCGGGACTACACGAGCGTCCGGGCGGCGGGCCAGCTGGTGCTGGACGGCGAGCTGGACCTGGACGTGCGGGGCAAGCTGACCAACGGCGCCGTTTTCACGATCATGAGCGGTAGCTCGATCAAGGGTGAATTCCACGCGCTGCCCCAGAACCGGGCCCTGAACGTGGGCGGCTACCTGTTCAAGGTGTCCTACAAGAACAACAGCCTGACGCTGACCGTCATGCACCCAGTGCCGAACAACGGAAAATAGGCCGTGATCTGCGGCTTGACCATGGTCGAGCCGCGGTGAGGGAATCGTGAGGAAAGGTGGGCCGCGACGCCGAGATCGGCGTCGCGGTCCACTCCGGTCGCCGCGCCCTGAGCTGCCTACAGGTACTCGGCGGCGAACTGCTCCGCCTCGTCCACGAACTCGTCAAGCTCGGCCGGCGTCAACTTTGCCTCAAGGAGTAGCTGTCCGAGGACGAAGACCTCGGCCGCGATCACGGTCTCGGCGGGGATTGTCGACCAATTCTTCTTCGCCGAGGGCGGCGCGGATGAGTCCTTCCATCTCAAACGCCGACAAGGGGTCTACGTCCTTGTGCCGGGCGCGAACCGCGGCGACCCAGGTGGCAACGTCGGTCGGGGTGCTTTCCGGGGCGAAGCGGCGGTGGACCGCGAGGGCGAAGGCCGCCCCGATGACTCGTAGCCCGTTGGCCAGACCGTGCTTGCCGATCTCCACCACCAGTGCGTCGACGGCATCCCAGTCTGCCCGTGCCAGAGCCCGGATCAAATCGCTCGGGCCGTTGCTACTGCGGGTCAACGTTGGATGAGTCCGATGGTGGTGGCGAGGCGGGTGACGTCGGCGGTGACCAGGGCCTGGCCGGCGGCGCGGTGGTCGCCGAGGTCGAGGTATGCGCGGCTGATGTCGATGAGGTAGGCGGCCCGGTGTTCGGCGGGCAGTGTGCGCCAGGCGTCGCCGCTGGTGGCGTGTTGGTGGAGGTTGATGGCGTGTTGGCTGTCGCCGAGTTCGGCGGCGGTGAGGGCGCGGGTGAGGTCGACCATGACGGGTGCGAAGTCGAGGTCACCGCCGCTGCCGTGGTGGGGGTGGTCGCCGAGTTCGGTGGCGAGGTGGGCGGCGTGGCGGGTGTGGTGGCGTACGGCGGTGGGGTTGTCGCAGGTGGCGGCGGCGAGGGCGGCTTGGATGTGGAGGATGCCGGCCAGGGTGAAATCGTCGTGCCGGGATGGGGTGGGGGTGAGTGGTTGCAGGGCGGTGGTGGCGGCGGTTATGGCCAGCTGTCCCCGGTGCAGGGCGCGGAGGGCCTGGGTCAGGGGTATGACGGCCATGGCGGCGCGGCGCGGGTCGTCGGCGGCGGCGGTCATGGCCCGGTCGGCGACGAGCCAGGCCAGTTCCGGCTCGTCGAGTTTGATCAGCACTTGGGCGGCGAGTCGGTAGGCGCGTACGAGCAGGTCGGCGGTGTCGGCCGGGCTGTTGGCGGTGAGGTGGCGGGCGTCGGTGAGCAGGTCGGGCAGCATGCGTAGCACCTGGGGGTGGTGGGCGTGCCGGTACGCCTCCCAGGCGTGGTTGACCCGGCGGGTCAGCTCGTCGGCTGATGGCGCGGGTCGGCCGGTGGCGGTGGTGTCGTAGCAGGCCAGTGTGGCGCGTACGCGCTCCAGGGCGTCGGCGGCGGGGCCGGTGGGTTCGGGCCAGCGGGCGGCTTTGGAGAGCAGGATTTCCGGGGTGACGCCGAGGACCTCGGCGACCGCTTCGATGGTGGAGAACCGGTCGAGGTTACGCAGACCCCGCTCGACCTTGTCGACCCAGCTCTTCGACTTGCCGATTCGGTTGGCGAAGATCTGCTGGGTCATCCCGCGTCGCGCCCGCAACTGGGCGACGCGTCGTCCGGGTGGCAGGTCACCGGCGAGGTACCGGCCTGGTCTGTTGTTCATCGGTCCTCCGTCCGGTGCATGGCCTCGGTGGACTCGCCGCAGCGCGGACACCACCGCGACTTGACGCGGAACGCGTACAAACCGGCCAGGAACCCCAGCAGCACACCGCCGAGCACCGTCATCACCACCTCGGCACCCACCAGCGCTGACCTTCCACCGAGGCCAAGGGCTGAGCCAGTGCCAGCAGCTGCGGACACATCGGATGGAGGAAACCTGTCGCATGAGCCGCAGCCGCGTCGGTTCGGCGTCGTGTAGAGGGAGTAGCGCGCATCTCAGATCCCTTCGGGAGTCGGGCTCCCACACCGCAACCTCTTGATCGGATGGCGGTGTGGGGCTATCCCTACAGGACTAAGAGTGGCGGATTGTCGGCAGACAATCAAGCATTCCGGAGACAATCTTCCCTGGCGCTACCCCTCGGCCGAGAAGGCATACACCAACTCGTACGCCTCAGCGTCGAGCACCATCAACGACACCTCGACGCAGCGGTCGGCCGCGTAGGCGTACCTGGTGATCTCGAAGACCAGGCTTCCTTCTCGACGCAGGCCCAACCCGTCTCGGCCACCCACCCCGTCGATCTCCTCTGGGGTGGGTGCGCGGCTGATGACCCGTTCCACGAACCTCGTGGGCCCGAACCCCAGCTCGGCGAGTCGGGCAAATGTCCCGCCCGGTCCGGTGTCCGTGTGCTCGATGCGAGTCCCACGGGTCAAATCTGTTGGAAGGTAGGCGGTGGCGAGCTGGACGGAACGCCGGTCCCGTACGAACCGGCGATACCTCGACAGCACCATCTCACCGGGCTGTACCCCGAGCGCCTCGGCAACATGCGGCGGCGGTACGACATCGCCCACCTCGACATCCACCGCCTTCGGCGGGTTCGCTGCGTCATGCGCCTGGATCGACAGCCCCCGCCCCCACTGCTTCACTGACAGTCGGCCGGGGGAGGTGCGAGGGATTCGGCCTGCCCGGACGTAGCTGCCGGAACCCCGGCGCGACTCGATCAACCCTTCGGCGCGTAGCCGATCGATAGCTTTCTCCGCAACGCCGCGCGCTACACCATCCTCCGTGGCAGCGAGCTCGCGCAGCGTAGGAAGTTTGGCGCCGGCTTCGTAGCCCTTCACGCCCTCTCGAATCCTGCGCCTGAGTTCGGCGGCGAAGGTTTCGGCGCTATGTCTCTTCGTCGGGTCGCTCGCGTTGTCCACCGGATCTCCAACTGTCGTCTGACAGAAGGCTACTTGCGGCCTAGTTGCCACACGGAGCAGGCCCACGGATTCCGCAACCTCTGTAGATTGACAGCAGACGCTCCCACTGTCACCAGACGAGCATTGGGAGTCTAGCGCCGTTCGGCGACCCTCGTGGTCGCCGAAAGTAGCCAATTGACTGCTTCTGGTTAGCGCTCCGTAGGCTGATCAGCGATTAATGGCTCTCCCCACCACTCAAAGATTGACCTGTAGGGGTTGAAATTGCTCAGGTGCCGCAGTGCGCAGTCCTAAGTGCTTCCAGGCTCCGTATCGGCGTGCCCCCACCGGCCCCCTGGACCAGTCCGTCCGAGGAGCAGGTCGAAGTTGTGCGGCCGGTACCAGCCCCGCGCCTGCGGGAGTTCTGCCTTAACACGACGTTCACGTCGCCTTCCTGCAGGCGCACGTCCCATCGACGCTGATTTCTGAGACAGTTGATCTGTCGCTGCCACGCTGTCAGCCGGGGCCCCACCCGGCCGTGGCCGGCGACAGGCAGGAGTCCCCAGTGGCCCGTGTTCGCCAGGCCGCCCTCGCCGCAGTGGCCGCCACCGTCCTGACCGTCGTTGTGGCCCCGGCACCAGCCCACGCCACGCCCCCGAGCATCCCCTCGTACAGCAACGCGGTGAGCCGGCTCAATTCGCTCACCGTCGCGGCCGAGTCCCACCAGTCCAGCTACAGCCGTGATCTGTTCCCGCACTGGATCACGATCTCTGGAAAGTGCAACGCCCGTGAGGAGGTCCTCAAGCGCGACGGCACCAACGTCGTCGTCGACGCCAATTGCTATCCGACCTCCGGGTCCTGGTACAGCCCGTACGACGGGGTGACCCGCACGAGCCCCTCGACCATCGACATCGACCACATGGTTCCGCTCGCCGAGGCCTGGCGGTCCGGGGCGTGGGCCTGGACCACCGCGCAGCGCCAAACCTACGCCAACGACCTGGGCGGCCCGGAGCTGTGGGCGGTCACCGACACCGTCAACCGGTCCAAGGGCGACAAGGATCCGAAGGATTGGAAGCCCCCGCTGAGCGGGTTCCACTGCACCTACGCCAAGGCCTGGATCCAGGTCAAGTGGTACTACAACCTCTCCGTCGACAGCGCCGAGAAGACGGCGCTCAACACGATGCTCAGCACCTGCTGATCCCGTGTCGCACTGACACAACAGGCGGTAGGTCGTGAGGATGTAGGCATGAGTTCATCGCAGCCCCTCGCCGACCCCGGATCCGAGCCGAACACGACCGCAGGCGAGCCGGCGAATAGTGCAGGCGCGGGGTCCGGCCCGCCATCGCCGGACATCCCTGGGTCTGCCCCAGATCACCGCTACCTGCTCGACAACGCCCGGGTGGAGGCGGGCGAGCGGTTCGCCTGGCTGGCCGAGCTGTTCGACGGTGTCACACGGGGGCACTTCGACCGGCTTGGAGTGCAGGCGGGCTGGCGTTGCTGGGAAGTCGGTGCCGGAGGCCGCAGCATTCCCGAGGCCCTCGCCACGGCTGTCGGACCAACTGGTTACGTGCTGGCCACGGACATCAATCCGGCCTGGTTGGACCCGCACGGCGGGTACGAGGTGCGCCGGCACGACATCGTCGGGGACCCGCCGCCGCAGCCAGGCACGTTCGACCTGGTGCATGCCCGGCTCGTGCTCGTCCATGTGCCCGACCGTGCCCGGGCGCTGGCGACGATGGTGGCGGCGCTGCGGCCCGGCGGCTGGCTGTTGGTGGAGGATGCCGATACCGAGCTGCAGCCGCTGGCCTGCCTTGATGAAGTTGGCCCGGCACAGCGGCGCGCCAACCGGCTGCGGCGCGCCGTCCGGGAGTTGATGACCCGCCGCGGCGCCGACCTGCGCTACGGCCGTACGCTGCCGCGGGCGTTGCGTGCGGCCGGCCTGGTCGATGTCGCGGCGGCCGGCTGCTTCCCGGTCGGCGGGGTGGCCTGCGACCGGCTGGAAGCCGCAACGGTGCCCATGGTCCGCGCCGACCTGCTCGCCGCAGGGTTGGCCGACGACGCCGAGATCGACGCGCACCTGGCCGCCATCGATGCCGGCGAGCTCGACCTCACCCTCGCGCCGCTGATCTCGGCATGGGGACGCCGCCCGGGATAGCCCTTGCACTCGCTGCCCGTACGGCCGGACGTATGCATCCGGGCGTTCACCTTTGTCGCCGGTATCGGGCCGACCTTGACCTTCGTTCGCGTGTCATGAGCGACCGCGCGCGGACTGCCGCGCGATGCAGTCCGGCGCAAGGCCACCTCGCCTCTCGTCTCGGCTCAGGCCCGCGGTGGGAGGGGTTGCCGAAGCCGCCCTTCAGAGGGATCGGATCCAAGCGCCGGACCGGGACGCGATCCTGAACGGTGATTTTGCTGGTGCGGTCGCAGGCAATGCAGGCGACGAGGGGCCAGATGTCGAGGAGTTCGCCGTTGGCAATGACGCGGAACTTACCGTCGCCGGCGCTGGCGAGGCCGAAATAGCAGTGGGCGCAGCCGATTGCGAGCAGGGAAAGCCGCGTACGCCCAACGGTCCAGGGCAGCACGACATGAGGACGCGTAGACATGATCTCTCCAAAGACCTGACGGAAGGCATGGGAAACGAACCGACGGCGACGTCGGCGACCAATGCGCGGGCAAGGTGTCAGGTCTAAGAAGCAGGCGGCGTCACGCGGAGTGGAGTCCTCTCATGAGTGCGTCGGAGAAGAAGATCCAGTTGAAGGTAGGGCGAACGGGCTGGCGAGGCCAGCCATTTTGTTCTGATGCTGCGCGGCCCTCGTAGCGATCGGCACCAAGCAGTTGCTGCAGCTCCTACTGGTGACGCCTTGGTGCCGTACAGTGCGCTCGTCCAATCGGTCCGAGCGTTCCTGGCCGCTAACCCTGGTCGGGCAACGCGCGGTCGAGAACGTTGGCTGCGATACGGCCTGCGATCCCGCTCTCCACGGCAGCTGCCGCTGAACTGGCCGGCTTGCGCCGCGCCTGGTCCTCAAAGCAGGGAAGAAATTCTTCGCCCAGCGTCAAACGGGGAATCCGACGGACGACTTCTGAGCGGAAGTCGGCTGGCCACCTGTCTGGATCACGTCCAGAGATATCGAGGCTGGTGGCGATTTCCAGCAGGTGCCCCTCGGGGTCCACGTCGACGTCCACCTTGTCCCACATGTGTCGGACAATGACTTCTGCCGCCCGCACGCGCCGTTCAACCGGCCAGCCTGCCCCCGCACCGAAGACCCAGGCAACATGGCCGCCGGCCTCGTCGAAGGGAACCGTGTGGCTGTCGAATTCCTTCACCAAGCCGATGTCATGCAGCATCGCCGACACGCACAGCAGTTCCGCATCGAAGTCGATGCCGTGCCTCATCCCATACGAGGCTCCCCCGACGTAGGAGCGCCGAAGACCGCGTCCTCAGGCGAACGCGCGGGCGGTGGTAGCCCGCACCGGGATCTTGCCGGGCACCGGAACAACTCCTACTGCTCGGCCAGACCGGTAGACGAGCAGGTGACGGGGAGGTCGGTGGGCGCAGCGCCCGCGCCGAGGAAGCCGAAGGTCGTGCTCGCGCCCGCCGCCAGGCTGCCGTTGTAGGCGGCGTTCGCCGCCGACACCCTGCCGCCCGTACTCGTGGCAGCCGCGCTCCAGATCGCGGTGAGCGCCTGGCCGCTGGGCCATGTCCAGTCGGTTTGCCAGCCGGCGATGGCATTGCCGCTGGTGTTCTGGACGGTCACCCGGGCGACGAAGCCGCCGTCCCAGAAGCCGTCCAACTGGTACGTGGCGGTGCACCCGGCGTCGGGCCGGGTGTGGGTCGGCCCCATGACCAGGGACGAGAAGGGGGAGCCACCGCCCGTGAAGCGGTACCAGTACGCGGTGTCCGGAGTCAGCTGCGCGACCGTGAGCGCCGCCGCCTCGGCCGGCGTGCTGGCGGCGGCCGAGCCGCGCGGGTTACGCCAATTCTGCGCGTCGTCGAAGCTTGCGTACACCGTCACCCTGGCGGCCTCGGTCGGGATGCCGCAGGCGAGCGACACGTTCAGCGCGAACGTGATCGACGTGGCGGTCTGGTCGATGACCGAGCCGGCAACCGGCGGTGGATCGCACGGCCCTCTGGTCGGGGTGGGCGTCGAGGTGCCCGTCGGGGTGGGCGCCACGGCTGGCGCGCCCATCCCGATGGCCGCCACGGCTGGCGCGCCCATCCCGATGGCCACCACGACGCCCGTCACGGCCGCGAATCGGCGGGCCAACCACTGTGCGCGCATATCGACTCCCTTCACCGACGGCAATGAATAGACAGTCTTTCATATTTAGTCTCGCGCTGGCTGGGGCCGAGTAGACGGCACCGGCCGATTCTCAGATCATCCTCAAGAAATCCCACCCCGTTGGCCGCCGGCGGCGCGCTTGGCGTGTGCTGTCGCCACCGTGTCATCCCCTCCTGTTCTGGAGCTTCTATGAGAAACAGACGGACGACCACTTTCTCCGTCCTGCTCGCCGCGACCCTCGCGGCGACCGTTGCGCCCACGCCCAGCGCGTCCGCGGCCAGCTTCGGCGAGGAGCGTTTCCAGCCGAGCGTCACCTACGACCTGTCGGTGACCGACGCCGAGCGCGACGCGATCCACGCGGAAGTCGAGGCGTTGGCGGGACGCGTCAGCAGCGCGCGGGCGGGGGACGGCACCTACGACCCGCTCAGTCTGGTCGGGGCGATGCTGGACGGGGCGCGCTACGACTCCATCTCCCGAGGCGGCACGGCCGCGACGGCGTACCCCTTCCCGGTCAGCAACACCGAAGCCAACCAGTACGAGTACGACCGCAAGGTCGCCAAGCTCGCCTGGGTGGTCAAGCTGGCCACCGACCTGGGTTTCCCGGTGGTCGTACAACGCCAGCCCGACAAGTACGTCTACGCAGAGATCGGTGACCCAGACGCCCCGGAAATGGTCATGGCGTTGAGCCACCTCGACTCGCCGACGGCTTCCGTCTCGGCAGCCCAGCTGGCGCGCTGGCGGGACGCCGATGGCAACCTCGGCACTCCTGGTGCGTACCACTCGCCCTATGTCCAGGACGGCTGGGTCTACGGGGCGGGCATCCAGGACGACAGCGGCCCGACGCTGGCGACGCTACTCGCGGCCAAGGCGCTGCTCGAGGCGGGGTTGCCCCTCGACCGACGCATCCGCATCGTCATGGGGGTCTACGAAGACGGCAGTCCCGGCACGCCCTCGACGACGAACACCGCCACCTTCCAGTCCATTCCGTACAACTCGAACCCGAGCTTCTACGACAACTGGGCCTACAAGAACCTCAACCGGGAGGAGATGCCGATCGCGGCCTACACCTCCGACTCGCGGTTCCCGGTCATCGTCGGCAACTCCGGATCGGTGACCCCGTCGGTGTCGATGAGCTTGTCGGCGGACCGCACCAAGGCCTTCCGGCTGACGGCCGCCACCGCCGGCGTCACGCTGCGCGAAGGCGACCCGACGCTCAAGGACATCGCTTACGGCAGCACCACCCAGATCGCCTCGCGGGCCATTTTCACCCTCGACGTGGCGGGCGCCAGCTCCGCCGAGCGCGACCGATTCGTGTCGGCGATCACCGCTGCCGCGACCACGAAGGGATGGCTCCCGGCTGCTCCCCGCACCACGCCCAAGGTGCAGACCACGATCACCGGCAACTCGCTCACGCTGGAGATCAACACCGATGTGGCGATGGAGATGCCGACCCCGCAATACGGCAAGAATGCCATCGTGTGGGGAATGTTCCTCCTGTCCAAGGGACTCGGCGCACTGGGCACCACGGCCGCCGACATGCAATTGAAGAAGGCCGCCGACGGCATCGCCGACCTGTTCTTCCGTGACGGTGTCGAAGGCGAGGCCTATATCGGCAAGTACATGGGCATCCCGGCGAACCTGTTGCGCAACCCGAGCAACGGCACGCCGAACCTGACCTTCGCCCTCATGGGTGGCATCAATTCGGAGACCCCGACGAGCTTCTACACCGACGCCTCCGGCAGCCTCAGCATGCCGATGTATGTGCGCAGCATGCACGTCACCGCGGCTGACTCCAGCCAGGCGACGGCGGCGGTCACGGCCGCCTTCCAGGCGAAGGGGTTCAGCATCGGCACCCTCGGCTCGCCCGTCGGTGCCGGGTTGTACGTCACCCACGACAACCCGCTGACGGCTCTTCAGTTCGGGAGCTACCAGGCCACGATCAACCACGACCCGGAGGCGTTCGCGGATCCGCACTCGCTCATGGACGTGGTGTATCCGCAGGGCACGACCGGTGGCACCCTGGCCAGCAGCTTCCGCAACAAGATGACCGCCTTCGGCGCCGTCATCCCGGGTAACGAGCGCTGGTGGCACACGGCCAACGAGCGGATGAAGGTCGACTCGGCCGTGCAGATGACCAAGATGATGGCCGATGGCATGCTGGAGATGGCCCGGTACTCCGGGCCCGCCGGTGCCAAGTTCATGTGGGCAGACATGCCGGGGCTGAACGCCGACCGCTCGGACCTCGACCTGCTCGACGTCACGATCGGAACCTTCAAGGACGCGTCGGCCGCTGTCGACACGAGCAAGTTGGACAACCAGGCCCTGCTCGGTGCCACCTCGTTCAACATCCCGATGTGGAACGGGCGCGGCAACTCGACCCCGACGGCGTCGGCCTTCGAACTGGGGCACGCCCCGGGAGGGGTCTACCTGCCCCTGAACGACACTGAATTCCTGAACTCCACATACGTGGCGCCGATGCGTTTGGAGTTCAAGGTGGAGCGCCCCGACCACATGTCGGACGCGGCGTGGGCGAAGTTCGTGGCCGGCGGCTACGGCGACTTCCAGTTCAACATTCGCGTCGGCGACGCGGTCGTGCCGCTGGCCGTTCCTGCGGGGCAAAGTGCGGACAAGTACTTTTCCTCGCGCATCTCGGCCACCAACCCCAACGCCATCTACCTGTCGGTCAACCTCGCGATCACCGATGCACCGTACACCGGGGTGAAGACCCTCCTCGCGGATTCCAAGACGGACCTGTACACGGTCAATCCGAAGTACCTGGCCTCGAACCCGGATCCGTTCCCCGGGCGCGGGGCCGTCGAGCAGCGAGGCTTCTTCCTGTTCGGTGATGGGCAGAAGGATGCGGAGTTCTCTTCGCCCGACGCGGTCTACGTGACAGTCGCCAACGCGGTCATCGATGCCAAGCCGTCGGCGGTGGTGAAGAAGCTGAAGGGCAACACCAACGAGTTGACGATCACGGTGAGGCAGACCCGCATCGACGGCAGTGAGTCCCCGGTGACGGCCACGTTCACCATCAACAACAACGCCGCCGGCACCTACACCGTCGGCGATTACAAGGTGTACGTCGACACCAAGGGCAACACTCAGGTGCGGTCGATCTCCATCGTGTGACCCGTGTGAACCGGAAGCCCAGCGTGCGCACGAGAGAGCACGCGTGGTGGCAGAAGGCCTCGACTCGGGGTCAGCGGCCGCCGGGGCGCGAGGCACATTGACAACGGAGTGGAGCCATTGCCGTCGGCAGTGGTTCCACTCCGTTGTGCGCCACGGGGCGTGGTTGCCTGACCTACTGAACCACAGTGTGCACTGCGGTGCACTGCTTCGCTTGGGGGCGGCGGTCAACCCGCCGGCCCCGCGGAGGGCACGCTACGCTGGTTTTTTCGATCGTGGGTGGATCGGTGCTGGAAGCGCTCATGAGGGACATGGGTACGGCGGCCGACATCGTCTAGATCGTTGGGGCAGGACATGGACCAAGGCACCCGCGACGAGATGCTCGGCCGCCTGGCTGAGGCAGTCGGGTCCGTCACAGTCACACACCCGACGAGGGTTGCCATCGACGGACCGCCCGCCGCAGGCAAGACCACGCTCGCCGACGAACTGGCCGTCGTTCTGCGCGCACAGGGCCGCGACGTCATCCGCGCGACGATCGACGATTTCCTCTTCCCCCGGGCACAGCGCTACCCGCGCGGCGAGTACTCGGCCGAAGGCTGCTACTTCGACACCCACGACTACGCGGCGCTGAACCGGGTTCTGCTCGACCCGCTCGGTCCGGGCGGAGATCGACGCTTCCAACACGTGGTCTACGACCACGCAGCGGATACCGCGCTGTCCCCACCGGTCACGACTGCCCCCGCCGATGCCGTGCTGGTCTTCGACGGCGTCTTCCTCATGCGCCCGGAACTGATTGACCGGTGGGATCTGCGCATGTTCGTGTCGACCACGCTCGAAAAGACCGTGAATCGTGCCGTGATCCGAGAGCGCCGGGTGTCATCTCGGGCCGAAGTCGAACGGCGCTGGCGCGAGCGTTACATCCCCTCCCAACAGTTCTACTTCGCTAGGGTCCGCCCGACCGATCACGTCGACATCATCGTGCACAACGACGAGCCCCAGCAGCCGGTCTGGGAGACCCAAACACACTGACCGCACAGCACTCGTCACCTGGGCACGGGCTGTTATCGGTAGAGCGGCTGGTCCTGGGTGGGGTCGGCGGGAACCACGTCGAGGCGTGGGTCGGTGGTGAGTTGGGTGATCAGCGCTCGGGTCCCGCCGATTCCGGCCCAGTGCGGATCGACGTCCTTGGTCACGCACCAGGCGTGGTCAGCGGGCCAGGCGAACGCCGGCTCGACGTTGCTGAGACGACGCTGGCCCGGCCACTCCGCAGCGGTGTCCCATGTGCCGACGTCGGCTAACGGCCCTCGGAACAACCAGTACGCACGGTTGGGCGGGCCCGATAGCTCGCCGGAGCTTCACACGGGCTGATCGACAGCCTGAGGCGGGAGCTCGGGGACGGCTACGAGGTCCGCTACCCGCGCGATCATCAGCTGGACAACGACCTGAGCGAGATGGCGAAGACGATCAGTCCTGAAGACCTCGGACCCGCCACCCGGGGATAGCCAAGAGCCCGGCTGCGCCACGTCCGGCTGTCGAGCGCACACTCCCCGCACCTGGACTGGGTAGCCGGCTCGGCTGTCGCCGTCAGGCCGGCCCTGCCTCTATCGGTCCGCTGGCGAGCTGCGCGCGGGCGTGCATCAGCGCGAACCCGAGGAGGTTGCCGCCGCGCCATTGGGCGGGATCGTGGGCGCGTGGGTCCGTGGCGGAAAGCCCGATGCCCCAGATCCGGTCCACCGGGCTCGCTTCCACCAGTACCCGGCTGCCCGTACGGGACAGGTATTGCCCCAGGTCGGGGTGCTGGCTGAACTTGGCCACGTTGCCGGCGACGACCAGGTCGAAGCAGTGCGCATCCCAGGTGGCCTGGTCGAAGTCGCGGACCTGTCGGCCCAGGGCCTTGACCGCGTCCGGGTGCGGCGCCATGAGCATCTGCGCGGCGATCGCCTCGTCGCCGAACAGGCGAGCCTTGCCGATCATCATGTAGTGCTCAGCCGTGGCGTACCGGATCCCGTCCACGACGAACGGGGCCGGCCACCATTGGCTCAGGCACCCCGGTCCGATACTGCCGTCCGGTTGGGGCTGGTGTCCCCAGAAGAACAGGTACTTGATCGGCCTGCCGGCAGCGGCGAGCGCGCGCAACTCGGGCAGGCTGCGCGGCGGGAAGACGATGTCGGGCGGCATGCTCGGCAGGGTGCCAGAACTGTGTGGTCACCCGCCAGCGGGTTTGCCTGCCGTGGGTGTTTCGCGGCAACGGCTGGCGGAGTGGGTCGGCTTCGCGCCGAGCCGCCAACCGCGCCCACCGGGACCCACAGCGTGCCAGCCGAGGATTCCGCCCCAACGGGCGAGGGCCCAGAGTGGGGGCGGGCCGGCGACGGAGGCCGCCGGCCCGCCCCCACTGCTCAGCCGATGGTCAGGTCGATCTGCTTGCGGCCGTTCGCGGGTACCCGCGGGGTGTCCTCGTACCAGCCGGTCGACTTGGTCACCGGGTCGGCCAGGTACCACTCCAGGCTGAGCTGGCCGTCGCCGATCACCCGGAATTCGTAGGTGCCGCCCTGGCCCGGGACGTCACCGACGGCGAGCAGGTCGCCGCTGGTCACGCCGCGCGCCTTCAGTCGGCCGCCGCTCCAGGCGGTGTCGCCGGGCCTGATGGTGACCGTGCCGGTGACCTTGACACCCGCCGACAGTGTGGTGTCGTAGGTGCTGGTCGCGCCGCTGGTGACCGACACCGTCTCGGCCTTGAACCGGTTGCCGGTGGTGCCGGACCACTGCCGCGGCAGATCGCCGTTCGGCGTGAAGAGCAGGGGCCACTCGTACGGCCCGAGGTTCCAGACCGTGTACTTGCCCTGCTTGTTTGTGCTCTCGGCGTCGAGGTTCGGCCGGGGGATATCGAAGGCGGTGACACCGACCTCGACGTGCTCCACGGGCTGACCGTCCGGGCCGCGCACCACCCCGGTGATCGAACCGCCCCGGTCCAACTGGGCCGGGTCGAGCCGAGTGATCTTGCCCGCCTTGATCTTGATCTTCATGGCCTGTCTCTGGTCGCCGGTGCCGCCCTCCGGGGTGTACCACTGCGCCCCGTACGCGTAGCTGCTCGGCTTGACGAACAGTTGGTAGGTGCCCGGCGCCAAGGCCTCGCTGGTGCCCTTGCCCTGCTTGTTGGTGCAGAGGGATGGGCGCTCGCTGGTGCCACCCGCGTTTGGCAGCACGGCGTAGAAGCATACGTCTGCACCCGCCGCGGTCCCCGTCGCACGGGCGACCGCTTGCACGTTGAACCGTCCGCCGATTTCGACCGGGATGGTCAGCGTGGCCCGCCCGTCGGCCGGGATGGTGACCGGCACGTCCTGCTTGCCGAGGTAGTCGCTGCTTTCCAGCATGCTCAGCGTGACCAAGGTCGGGCCCGCATCGAGTCCCGCTACGGTCACCGTCGAGCCCTCCGTGCAGAATTTGCCGAACTTCGTGACCACCGCGACGCAGTAGTTGCTGACCGGAGCGCCGGTGTCGGCGTCCACCGCAGTGACGCTGAGCGAGCCGCCGGTGTGCCACGTCGAGTTCACCGACGCCGAACCGCCCGCCGCCACGGTCACCTCGCCGCCGTCCTGGGACAGCTCATCCGACGAGTTGGTGAGCGTGATCCGGTACGACTCCGGGAACATGCCGGTCATCTCCCACTCGCCGTCCGTACCCGTCTGGACGGTGCGGCGCTGGTACGCCATGCTGTCGGTGATCACGTCGGCGTGCACGAAGAGGTTGGGTGCCGGCTCGCCGGTGGGCAGGGTCACCCGGCCCGAGAGCGTGGACTGCGCCGGGTGCGTCACCTCCAGCGTCTTGGTCGTTCCGGGTCGGACCTTGACCGGGACGGCGTTCTCGATCCGGAGCGTGCCGGGGGCGAAGTGCTCGCCGTAGTAGTCGCCGTAGCTGAACAGGTAGTCGCCCGGCAGGACGTTCTCAAAGGTGTGGGAGCCAACGTTGGTGCCGTTCACGAACGCGACCTTCGTGCCGCCATGCCAGAGGGCGAACGAGAATTGTCTGACCTTGCTGCTGCCGTTCCGCAGCTTGACCCGCAGCGCGCCGGTCGGTCGGAGCGACTCGTTCACCTCGACGGACTGCTCGGCAGCGACCCGGAAGATCTTGCCCGCCGCCTCGTCGATCTTTCCGGGCACCCACTGGCGGCCGCTGAGCTCGACCCGCCATTTCCCGGCGGGCACGGTGAGCGAGAACCGGCCGTCCGCCCCGGTGCTGGTGCTGTAGTTGCCGTCCCCGTCGACCTCGCGTGCCACGATGCTGGCCCGGGCCGGGTTGCCCTCCGCATCGGTGATCAGCCCGGTCAGGGTGCCGGTCGGCAACAGGCTCTCATCGACGGTCAGTGTCTGGTTGTTGCGCAGGGTGTACCACCTGGCGGTGGCCTGGCCATGCTTCTGGGGTGCCCACACGCTGAACGGGAACTTCACGAACTGCAGGGCGACCTCGCCGGCCGGCACGCGCGTGATGGAGTAGCGGCCGTCGGCGTCGGTCGTGGCGGTTCGCCCGGAGTAGGAGTAGGGCTTGGCGTGGACATAGACGGACGCCCGCGCGACCGGGTTGCCGGCCTGGTCGATGAGCCGGCCCTGGACCGTGCCGGTCGGGACCTGACGCTCGTTGACCACCGTGGTCAGGCCCGGCACCACGGTGTAGTGCGCGGCCTCCTCCGCGTTCGGCTTGCCGGGGGCGTACTGCGAGATGCTGCGGTCCGAGAAATGGACCGTGACCGGGCCGGCCGGCACGTCAATCGCGTAACGCCCCTGGGCGTCCGTGTAGGCCGAACGCTGCCAGTGGTTGTAGGTCAGGCTGTTGGTGTAGACCAACGCGTTGACGATCGGGTTGCCGGATCGGTCGGTGAAGACGCCCCGGACCGTGCCCGTCTGCGGCTCGTACGGCACGGAGATCTGGGCGGCCGACGCCTGTGTGGCCGGGACGACAAGGATCAGACCGGCGGCGAGAAGGCCGGCGGCCAATAGTCTTTTGAGCATGCGTGTCAAACCCCACTGCGTGTTGGTTCACAGAGGTCACAAGCCTATGTAGAGATCGCTCCCGCCGGGAGGTCTGTGGGTCAACGGAAGACGATCGCGGGTGGGTAGTGACCACGTAGGGCAATCTGTGTCCGAGCAGTGGACGGTGCCGGCGACCCGGCGCGGGCGGACTGCGCCCCGAGGACCTGAACCCGCGCACGCAAACTCATCTCCACAGGCAGTGACTGTCCCGACGGCCAACCTGGTTCCCGTGATCTACTTCACTTAGTACCTCCACTCTGCATGCTGTTGCCGCCCCCGGCACCGCCCCGACCACCGGCCAGCGCCCCTCCGCATCGCCGCGGGCGGCCGCCGGATCCGAGTTCGGTCGGGTCGCGTTCGAGCGGGCGTTCGCCGACCCGGCCCGTCCCCGGCGCGGTCCGCGCGTCCGTCGAGGCCGCGACCGGCGTGTCGCTGGCCGGCGTACGCGTGCACACCGTGCCCGCGGGTGCGGACGGCGGCCCGGGGTGGTCGGCGACGGCGAGGCAGCCGATCAACCGTTGACTGCTCTCGGGCGCGACGTACCGTCCGTTGACCAGCACGCGGAAACGGTGCAGCACCTCGACGCGAACGGCGGTCCGACCGGAAACGCGCGAGGGTGTGTAAGAAAGTCGATGCAAGAGGCGGTCGCCGCTTAGCCGCTTCATTGCTGAGTCGTGGGAGTCCAGGTGCTCGATATTGCGAGGACGCCGCCCGGCGGCAGGTGGCAGGATCGGCGCGGTGACGGTGGATGTGGTTCGGCGGGCGTTCAGTTGGATCGAGTCGGTGGCGGTGCCCGCCGACGGCGGTCTGGGCTGGCTGGAGACGGGCGAACGCTTCGACGACCTGTACGCCGGGACCGCCGGAGTCCTGCTCGGCTGCGCCGAGGCCACGGCCGCCGGTCTACCCACGGCCGCTGAGCCCGCCGAAGCGACGACGGGTGGTGGTGACGCCACCGGGTCGAGGTCGCCTCTCGGCCGGGTCGCGGCCGGTGCCCGAGATCGGCTGGTGCACCTTGCCCGGCACGAGCCGGACGCCGCGACGATGCCGGACGACGGGTTGTTCAGCGGCTGGGCCGGGGTCGCGGTCGCGTTGCGCGCCTGGGCGACCGTCTCCGGCGACCAGGCCGCCCTCGACGCCGCCGCGATGGTGACGGCGCGGATCGCCGCACGGCTTCTGCGTCGACCCTCGGACCCGGAGCGGTACTCCGACGTCATCTCCGGCGACGCGGGCATCCTGCTGGCCATCCTCGACGCGTGCGTCGATGCCGCCGACAGCGTTGTGGTGCAGGCCGCCCACGTCCTCGCAGACGGGTTGGTGGGGCTCGCCGAGGACCGACCGGACGGGCTGCACTGGCGGATGCAGGCCGGGGATGAGCGCCTCATGCCCGGCTTCTCCCACGGCACCGCCGGCGTCGCCTACGCCCTCGCCGCCGCCGGCAACGCCCTGCGCCGCGACGACCTTCTCGACACCGCCGTCCGCGCCGCCGACAGCCTCCTGGCCCTGGGCCACCAACCCGACGGCTGGGCGCTGCCGCTGCTGATTCCACCCCGCCCCGACCGCCCGCCGGTCAACTTCGGCTGGTGCCACGGGCCCACCGGCACCGTGCGGCTCTTCACCCTCCTCGACACCGTCGACCCGCAGCCCCGCTGGCGGCACGCCATCGACGCGTGCCTACAGGCGCTGCACGACAGCCGCCTCCCGCAGCGGCTGTACCCGGGCTACTGGGACAACCTCGCCCGCTGCTGCGGCACCGCCGGCGTCGGGCAGCTGCTACTCGACCGCTACCAGGCCACCACCGACCCCGCCCTGCTCACCTGGGCCAACATGCTCGCCGCGGACGTCCTCGCCCGCACCGTCCCCACCCCACCCGGCGTCACCTGGTCCAACACCGAGCACACCAGGACCCCGCCGGACCTGCCGCCGGAACCCGGCTTCATGCAGGGCGCCGCCGGGATCGCCGGCTGGCTCGCCCGGCTCGCCGCCCCCGCCACTCCGCCCGTCCTGCCCTGGCTGTGACCCGCCCCCGTCGACCGCCCTGCCCGGCGGACGACGGCGATTCGCTCTCATGGCCGCGATACGCGCACGCGTTCGCGTGTGGTGCAGCAGCCGATGAGCGAGCACGTCGCTCCGCCCGCCCGCCGAGAAAGCCGTTGCGAGAGACCGGCGCCGGGTGTCTGGTTGTCGGGCCACCAATCACCGGAGGGAATATGACGCCCACATCGCTGCCCACCCCCACGCTGCACACCGCTCGCCTCCGACTGCGTCCCTTCGACGACGCGGATGCGAACGACCTCTTCGCGCTGCACAGCAACGCCTACGTGCTGCGCTACTGGGACGCGCCACCGTGGAGCGAACGCGCGCGCGCCGAGCGGTTCATCACGGCTTGCCGGCAGATGGCAGACGAAGGCACCGGGGCGCGGCTGGCCGTGGACCGTGACTCCGACGGGACGTTCATCGGCTGGTGCAGCCTGACCCGGTGGAACCCGGATTACCGCAGCGCATCGTTGGGCTACTGCTTTGACGACGCGGCGTGGGGCCACGGCTACGCGACGGAGGCAGCGCGCGCGTTGCTGCGGTGGGCCTTCGACACGCTGGACCTGAATCGCGTCCAGGCCGAGACCGATACCCGCAACGTGACATCTGCCCGCGTACTGGAAAAGCTCGGGTTCGTGCGTGAAGGAACGTTGCGGGAAGACTGCGTCGTGAACGGCGAGGTCTCTGACTCGTGGGTCTACGGGCTGATCAGGCGAGAGTGGCGGCCGTCGCCCGAGCCGGTGCCCGCCCGCTGAGTCCTCGCTCCCGCGCGCAACGTCGCCCGGCACCCGGGTGCTTCGCCTCGCTGCGTCGAGGGCCGGCACCGGGCACTCTCATGCCGAGTTGAATGCGTGTCACCACCATGCCCGATAGGTGCGATCATGCCGCCATGGTGGATCAGTCAGTCGCCGTGTTGTGGTCGCGGCCATTACATCTGAGGTCGGACCCACAGGCGATGGCGGTGGCGCCCGGTTCCCTCGTCGTGGCGGAGCGGCACTCGCGTCTGGTCCGGCTGGATCCGCGCAGCGGGGCACAGTTGTGGGAACAGCGTGTCGAGGATTGCTGGGGCACGACCGTTATCGCGGGCGAGCACTGCCTTTACCTGAGCCAAGCAGGAGTTCTGCACTGCTTCGACCTGGACAACGGGCAACGATTGTGGTCGACGCCCGGCCTGGGCCTGCGGCGATACCTGAGCGTCTGCGGCGCTGTAGTTCTGCTGGGGTGCTCATCGCGGGCACCGGTCTGCCGAAACTACTGGTGGTGGCCACCTCCGGGGCCGTTCTGAGGCAGTGGTCGCTGCCAGAGCCGATGGCCATCCCCGATCCCGGCGACAGCTACGGAGCCAGCAACGATGGTCGTGTCACCTTCGTCAGCGGTCGACGCACGGTCATGACTTTTCATCCCGTGAACGGCGTGCAGGTGCTGTGGCACCACGAGCGTGATCTCCGCCCGCAAACGCCGATCCTCTACGGCGACACGCTGTGGCTCGTCGAGGACGCCGGGATTGCGATCATCGACCTGTGGCGTGGTGCCGTCACCGACGTACGGCATCTACCGCATGGCGTTGTCCTCGCTTCGGCCCTGGTGTCCGGCGGCGTGCTGTTCGCCTTCGCGGACGGTTCGCTGGCTACTATCGACCGCGCCGGCAGCGTCGTCGCCCGCATACGGCTATCGGCGCGGGTTGCCGGGTTGGTTCCCGGTAACAACGGTCTGACGCACGCAATCGGCGGAGGTCACCTCGTCACGCTCGACAGTCCGACCACGGCAACCGCCCCGCTTCTTTAGCGAGCATCCGCTCCCGCCGCCGACAGCGCCTCGGTGTCGTAACGTGCCCGCGTCACCTTCCAGCGGGCCGCGCGGTGGTCGGCTGCCCTGGCAGACGGGCCGCTCCTCGAACGATTTGCAGTGCCCGTCCTCGGCGAACATATGATCCACAGGTCGCTGATGAATGCGGACGCGCAGAGGGCACGAGATAACCCCGGCGACGTCGGTGGGCATTTCCGCAATGATGCCGACATGGACGTAGACGAGGTAGAGATTGTCGTCGCCCATAACGAACGCGCGACCCTGCGCGTCGGCGACGTGTTCGTGAAGATCGACGCTGATCAGACCCGCACCGACGTCGAGGTCGAGGCGATGGCGATGGCACCGATCCCGACCCCGGAGATCCTCTGGCGGAGGCCACCCGTGCTCGCGCTCGCCGCTCTCCCGGGGACGGCACTCGGTCACCTCGGCAAGCCTTCTACCGCTTCGTCGGCCGCGTGGGCCGCGGCGGGTGCCGCGGCTCGGATGCTGCACGACGCGCCGCTGCCGCCATGGCCCGGTCGGAGCGTCGACGAGCTTGCATCGCGTCTCGCCGATGAGTGCGAGTGGCTCGTCGCCAACGACGTTCTTCCCGCCGACGTAGTCACCCGCAACCGCCGGCTCGCCGAGGCTGCGCTCCGGCCGTGGACACCGGTGTTCATCCACGGCGACCTGCAGGTCGACCACGTCTTCGTCGCCGGTGACGAGGTCACCGGCGTACTCGACTGGTCCGAGGCGTCCCAGGGCGACGCGCTCTTTGACCTCGCCATCCTCACGCTCGGACACAAGGAGCACCTTGGCGACGTCGTCGCCGGCTACGGCACCGACGTCGACCGCGACCTCATCCGCGCATGGTGGTCGTGGCGATGCCTGACGAGCGTA
This sequence comes from Micromonospora sp. NPDC006766, assembly GCF_040636055.1. NCBI lineage: Bacteria > Bacillati > Actinomycetota > Actinomycetes > Micromonosporales > Micromonosporaceae > Micromonospora > Micromonospora sp. NPDC006766. Next base: position 46,989 of record NZ_JBEYIX010000014.1, read on the forward strand.
CGCTGGCTGGCCGAGCACGGTTACGGCTCGCCGGACGAGTTCCCCGAGGTCGCCGTGCTGCGATCCCCGCTCCCGTCGCCGGCTCGCGCAGCCACGTCTGCCGAGTGACACTCAGCACCTGTGGCGTCGCCGATTCCCAGATCCGCGCGGCGCCAGCTGCCGTCGAACGCGAACTCGGCGAAACGTTCGCGGATCTCTGGGAACCGCCCGACCGGCACGCCGATCTCGATGTCGTGGTGCTCGCGGGTCTGCTCACCGCGGAACACGTCCAGCGCCCAGCCGGCCCGCACATACCAAGGAGCAGAGATCCCGACCAGGCGGCGTGCGACATCGCGCGGCTTCCAGCATTCCGCCCAGCGGGCTTCAAGTGCCTCGACGTCGCCGGGCGATACCTCGATACCGCCGCTGGGCAACTGGTCCTCCATCCGCCGAACATCGCCGGGATCGACGTCCGACTCGGCGTCGGCACCACGGTCATCGGCTGCCGACAGGTGGGCCGCCCCGAGGTGGTGATAGCACTTCGGGGCGACCCATTGCCCATCATGGAAAGCCGACGGTGGCTATCTCACAGAGTGGTGCAGAGGGTGCCGTTGAGGTTGAACGCGGTGGGGAGGATGTTCGGCCCGCTGTACTCGCCGACGAAGCCGATGCTGGTGCTACCACCCCCGCCGGGGATCAGCCGGCTGTCGTTGTTGTTGGTGATCCGCACCGTGTTGCCGACCTGTTCCCAGTTGGCGCTCCAGCCGCCGCTCACCTGCTGCCAGGTGGTCGGCCAGGTCCAGGTGAGCGTCCAACCGTTGATGGCACCTGCCCCGTTGTTGATGATGTCGACGGCGCCGATGTAGCCGTTGCCCCAGTCCGTGCTGTTGGTGAAGCGGACGCTGCACGTGCTGGTGGCCGGGCTGCCGGTGGCGAAAGTGAGCGGCGGGGAGGCCCAGGAGACCCGGCCCGCGGTGTCCCGGGTCAGCACGTTGATCGTGTACCTGCTGCCCGGGTTGAGGTTGCCGACAGTGAACGTGGTGCCCGTCGTCTCGCCGAGCTGCTCGCTGGTCGCCCCGTTCTGCCGGTACACCTCGTACTTGGCGATCGGGCTGCTGCCCGTGGTGGCCGCAGGCCAGGAGATGGTCGCCCCTCGGTCGGTCACGCCGCTTGCGGTGGGCTGGCCCGGCGCGCCGGGCTGGCCGGTCACCGTGCCGGCCGGGCGCACCACGAGCGTGGTCAGCGAGTACGGCGGCAGGGTACGGCTGGTCGCGGTGCCGTTCTGGCCGGTGGCGATGGAGGTGGCGCCGTTGGTGTGGGTGTAGACGGTCGGCGCGGCGGTCGACGGGGTGAACCCCGCGTAGTCAATGGCGACCGGGTGGGCGTTGTTCGGGTCCTTGTTCACCAGCAGCACTGCGAGCTCTCCGTTAGCTCGCCGGACGGCGTGCGCGGTGACCAGCGGCTGGTCGGTGCCGGTGCGGATGAACTGGTCACCGGCCCGGGCAAATTTGTTCATCATGGACAAGCCGTGGTACGGCGCGAACGGCGTGTTCAAGGGTGGTTCACAGACCCTCCCGTCCGAGGTGCAGCCGCCGCTGGAGAGCAGGCCGAAGTCGCCGTAGTCGGTCTGTCCCGCCACGGTCGACACCGTGCCGATGCCGTTGTGGACGTTCCACCAGTGCACCGTGAACGCGCCGTTCTCCAGCAGCCCGCTGTACGCGTCGGCCAGGAACAACGCGCCCGGTTGCGTGTTCTGGCCCTCGCCGACGTTCAACTCAGTGAAGCTGATGCCGATGCGTGCGGCGTTCGGACCGGCGTACCGGGTGATCTGCTGCCGGAGCAGCCAGGCCGCGTCGCTGATGTGGCTGGTACGGGCCAGCGACTCGGCGGCGCTGCCACCCGGGTACCAGTGCACGTCGACAAAGTCGATCTTCGGGCCGGCGAGGGAGAGGACGGTCTGGTTCCACGGGCCCGGGTCGTTGCCGGCGGTCAGACCGTCCGGCCAGTTCGCCGGCATGGTCAGCACCGCGCCGACCTTGATGGTGGGGTCGACCGCTTTCATCGCGTTGGCGTAGTCGACGACCAGCTTCGCGTACTGCGTCGCGCTCTTGTCGGGGTGGTCGTCGGCCTCCCAGCCCGAGCCGTAAAGGCCGTTGCCGTAGTTCTCGTTGCCGACCGTCCAGTACTTGGCGCCGTAACGCTTGGTCACGTTGGCGTACCGCACCCACTCCGCGGCCTCGGCCGGGGTGCCGGTGCCGTAGTTCGCGATGATCATTGGCTGGGCGCCGGCCCGGCGCACCGCCGCCATGAAGGTGTCGAAGTCGGTGCCGGGGGCAACGTACCCGCCGGGCGCGGTGTGGTCCCGCCAGTGGTAGATGTCGGCGTACGAACCGCCCGGATACCGCATCATCTGCACGCCGGCGGCCCGCAACAGGTCCGACGTCTCCGTGCTGCCGAGCTGCTGGTCCCAGATGGCGTGGTTGACGCCGAGCGCGGTGCCCGGCATGGTCGCCAGCCCGGCACGCGCGTTCACGGTCACGGTCGCCGTGGTGCTCGCCGCGCCGGCACTCGGCGGGTGGATCCCGGACAGCGCGCCGGTGGCGAGCAGGAGGCTCGCCGCGAGCGACGTCCAGCGCCGTCGGCCGGGCCGGGCGCGACGGGCCGGTCTCGGGCTCCCTCGATATCCGTACATGCTGGGGTTTCTCATGATTGTTCCTTCACGCGAGAGATTCGCCCAGCCGGTGGCGGGTGGTTCGCGCCGAACGGCGCGGCGACGCGGCAGGCGGACCAGGGACGGACTTCTCCTGTGCATGTCGCCGTCCCCCGGGTATTGGTGCCCGGTTGCCCATTGGACGGCGGTCAGCCCCGCGCGCGGCAGCTCATCGACGTACAAGAATCACACGGGACTCCCGCGATCTCAAGGTGCGTGTCCTCCTCCGACACGTTGGTCGCTGAACTGGCCCGGCTCAGCGACATCTTGGAGAAGCCGGTCCTGCCCGGATGGAGTGAGGTCCGGTCGAATACCCCGCTCGACGCCCGGCCGCTGTACGGCACGCTGCTCACCGGCGACGGTCCCGCCGTACCGGATGAGGCCGGGCCCGCGATCGCCGCCAGAAACCTCACCGTCGACGCCGCCGCGCACACCCTCAGCGCATCTGGTGGACGCGTCAGGCCAAACGTCTCGGGGTGCCTCGGGTCCTGCGGCTTTTCCAACAGAAATGTTGACGATCCTGTCGCCGATCGCCTAGCGTCGGCGCAAGAACTGTTGGGGGAGGGCCGTGGAGAGCACCGTTAGCAGCGAGGCCACGGGTCGACCGGCCGTCCAGGTGTGGTTGCGCGAAGCGATCACCAGTGGCGAGTTCGTTCCGGGTCAGCGGCTGATCGAGGCTGACCTGGTGAGCCTGCTCGGCGTCTCCCGCAACGTGGTCCGGCTCGCCCTGGACGCCCTGGTGGCCGACGGGCTGGTCGAGCGGATCCCCAATCGGGGCGCCCGCGTCCGGAGGGTCTCCACCGCGGAGGCGGTGGCGATCACCGAATGCCGGATGGCGCTCGAGGGCCTGATCGCGGCGAAGGCCGCGCAGCACGCCACGGACGCCGAGATAGCCGAACTGCATGCGGGTGTCCGGCGGATGCGGGAGGCCGTGCGGGCTGGCGAACTGGTGCGGTACTCGGCGCTCATCCACGAGTTGCACCAGCTGATCCGTCAGGCCGCGCGCCAGCCCACGGCGGCCGCACTCATCGAGCGCCTCCAGGCGCAGATCGTTCGTCACCAGTTCCGGCTGTCGCTGCGGCCCGGGCGACCGCAGGTCTCGCTGGCCGGCCTCACCGCCGTCGTGTCGGCGATTGCGGCGCGAGACCCGGAGGCTGCGGAGATGGCGGCCCGGACCCACCTGAGCAGCGTGATCACTGCCCTGAGCGAGAAGGGCGCCTGATGTTCCTACCCAAGAAGGAGACCTCCGTATGAGGACTGTCGTCGTCACCGATCCGCCGCGCGCCGACATCGCCGACGCGGGGCGTCTCGGCGGATACGGTGTCGCCACCGTGCACGAGGCGCTCGGCCGCGTCGGCTACCTCGGCCCCGAGTACCGGCCCGCCTGGCCGGGCGCGCGCGTCGGCGGGACCGCCGTCACCGCCCTGTGCTGGCCCGGCGACAACCTGATGATCCACGTTGCGGTGGAGCAGTGCCGGCCCGGCGACGTCCTGGTGGTCGCGACCAACTCGCCGTCGACCGATGGCCTGTTCGGCGAGCTGTTCGCCACCGCTCTGGTCAAGCGCGGCGTCCGTGGAGTGGTGCTCGCCAGCGGTGTGCGCGACGTCGCGGAGCTGCGTGAGATGGGGTTCCCGGCGTGGTCGCGGGCGGTCAGCGCGCAGGGCTCGGTCAAGGCCACGGCCGGTGCGGTCAACGTGCCGATCGTCCTCGGAGGACAGACCGTGCGCCCCGGCGATGTGATCGTCGGCGACGACGACGGCGTCATGGTCGTACCCAGGGCCGACGTGCCCCGGGCGCTGGCCGCCGCGCAGGCCCGGGTGGACAAGGAGGCCGCCAGCCGCGCCGCGTTCGAGCAGGGCCAGCTGGGCCTGGACCGCTACGGGCTACGCGACAAGCTCACGGGCTTCGGCATCGAGTACGTCTCCTACGACGAGTACGTCCAGAGCGAGCCGTGAGCTACGACGACACCGGCCTGCGCTGCACCATGCTGCGCGGCGGCACCTCCCGTGGCCTGTACTTCGAGGCCGCTGACCTGCCGGCCGACCCGGCGCAGCGGGATGAGCTGCTGCTGCGGCTGATGGGCACCCCCGATCCGCGCCAGATCGACGGGCTCGGCGGCGGCACCTCGCTCACCAGCAAGGTCGCCGTCGTGAGCCGGTCGACGCACCCGGACGCGGACATCGATTACCTGTTTCTCCAGCTCGGCGTCGACACCGCGACGGTCAGCGACCGGCAGAACTGCGGCAACATTCTGGCCGGCGTGGGGCCCTTCGCCGTCGAGCGCGGTCTGGTTCCGGCCGGAGTTGATGAGACCAGCGTGCGGATTCGGATGGTCAACTCCGACAGCGTCGCGGTGGCCACCTTCCCGACCCCGGGTGGCCGTCCCGAATACCGTGGCGACGTGGCGATCGCCGGGGTGCCCGCCACCGCGGCGCCGATCGTTCTCGCCTTCACCGACACCGAGGGGTCAGCGACGGGCAGCCTGCTGCCGACGGGCAGCGTCCGAGACTCGATCGACGGCGTCGACGTGACCTGCGTCGACAACGGCATGCCGGTGATCGTGGCGCGGGCCGAGTCGTTCGGCCTGACCGGTCACGAGCCGCACGAGCGGTTGGCCGCGGACGCCGCGCTGCTCGAACGCATCGACGCCCTCCGGATCAAGGCCGGTGCCCTCATGGGTCTCGGGGACGTGAGCCGGTCGTCGGTACCGAAGACCACGCTCGTCGCCGCCGCATGCGACGGCGGCCAGGTCTGCACCCGGTCGTTCATTCCCGTCCAGCCGCACACTGCGATCGGCGTGTTGGCCGCGGTCAGCGTGGTCACCGGCCTGCTGCTGCCGGGCGCGGTCGGCCACGAGCTCACCGCGGACTGGCCGGCCGGCCACTCGCAGGTCGACGTGGAGCACCCGACCGGCCACCTGCTGGTGGACGTGACCGTCGACGCCGAGGCCTCCCCGCCGCGGGTACTCCGCTCGGGCGTCGTACGCACTGCCCGCAAGCTCTTCGACGGCACCGCCTTCCCTCGCGCCTGAGCCCGTGATCTCTGTGTTCATCGACCCTGTGGAGACCGCATGCCCCCGCTGCACGAGACCGCTCGCCCCGAGGCCCGCACGACCGTCCGTATCGCCGTCCTCGGGCTGGGGGAGGCCGGCTCGGAGATCGCCCGCGACCTGGTAGCGGCCGGCGCCGACGTGCGGGGCTACGACCCGAAGGTGGCACCGGCTGGCGGCGTCGACCTGCGGGCCGACGAGGCCGACGCGGTGCGCGACGCCGACCTGGTGCTCAGTGTCAACAGCTCTCACGACGCGATGGAGGCACTGCGCAACGCGTTGCCTTCCGTGCGGCCGGGGACGATCTGGGCCGACCTCAACACCGCTTCGCCGGGTCTCAAGGCGGCGCTCGCGGAGGAGGCCGGGACGTCCGTCCCGGTCGTCGACGTCGCGTTGATGGCGCCGGTTCCTGGCAAGGGTCTGCGGACTCCCATGCTGGTGTCCGGTGACGCCGCCGACCGGTACGCGGCCATCCTGTCCGGCTTCGGCGCGCAGGTGACAATCCAGTCGGGGCCGGCGGGCGCGGCCATCTCGCGCAAGCTGCTGCGCAGCGTCTTTTACAAGGGGCTGGCCGCGGCGGTGGTGGAGGCGCTGGCCGCCGCGGAGGCAGCCGGCTGCGCCGACTGGCTGCGCGACAACATCAGCACCGAGTTGGCCGCCTTCGACCGGCGGACCGTCGACCGGCTGGTCGACGGGACCCACCGGCACGCCCGTCGCCGCGCGGACGAGATGACCGCCGCCACCGCCCAGCTCGAGGAGCTGGGGGTTCCGTCGCGGATCAGTGCGGCCACGCGTGACCTGCTCATCGACCTGCGCGACAACGGTGGGCGGTAGCCCGCCGACGACAGCCGGGCGACTGGTGGCCCGCCGCTACTCGGCGTCGGCCTGCCGCAGCGCCGCGATGACGCTGGTCAGGTGTGCGCGCGCGGCGGCCTCCGCGTCGGCGGGGTCGCGGCGGGCGATCGCGTCGATGATCGCGAGGTGTTCCCGGAGGGACACCTGCGGCCGGCCGGCGCGCAGCGCGAGCCGGAACTGGTGCCGCACCAGTTGGCCGTTGAGCCGGTCGAGCAGCCCCGACGCCACCGGCTGTGCTGCGTGCTCGCGTACGAGGCGGTGGAGCTCCCGGTTGAGCGCTGAGTATGTCATCGGGTCGCCGTCGGCGACCGCACGCTGCATCCGGTCGCCGAGATCGGTCAGTTCGGCGATCTGCTCGTCGGTGACCTGTTCCGCGGCCTTGGCGGCACACAGGCCCTCGAGGACCATGCGGCACTCGGTGATCGCCACCGCCTCGGGCACGGAGATGACCCGCACGCGAGCGCCGCGGTTCGGGATGCGTTCGACCAGTCCCTCGGCGGCCAGGTCGAACAGCGCTGCGCGGAGACTGGCGCGGCTGACGTTGAACGACTCGGCGAGCTCTGCCTCGACCAGTCGCTGTCCGGGTGCGAGATCGCCATTCATCATCGCGGTGCGCAGTGTGTCGGCCGCCAGTCTCGTGGCGGCGGAACCCTCACGGGGGGTCGTGACCAATCCGGGCCTCCTCGGTCGCGGTTGAGTATAAGGCCTATGTGGAGACTGCTCAAAAAATTGTCGACAATATGCTCGACAGCTATTGCGACAATGTTGCGTGGTGGTTACGCTCACACCCACCGAGCGGCATCTACGAGCCGTGATGCGGGCCATGGAGCTCCGCTTCACGGCTTCCTGCCCGTGAACGGCGCTGGTCCTGCCGGCCAGCCCCACCCGAGGAGCCTTGACCACGTGATCATCGACTGCCATGGCCACTACACGACCGCGCCGCAGGCGCACACGTCGTGGCGGGAGGCGCAGCGGGCTGCGTTCGGTGCCGGCGAAGAGGCGCCGGCCTACCCCCGCATCTCCGACGACGAGATCCGCGAGACGCTCGAGGGAAGCCAACTGCGGCTGATGGCCGAGCGCGGCATCGACTTGACCATCTTCTCGCCGCGCGCCTCGGCGATGGGCCACCACGTCGGTGACGAGGCCGTCAGCAGCCGCTGGGCGCAGGTCTCCAACGACCTCGTCGCGCGCGCGGTCGAGCTGTACCCGGACAACTTTATCGGCGTCTGTCAGCTCCCGCAGTCGCCCGGAGTTCCCATCTCACACTCGGTCGCGGAGCTGCGCCGCTGTGTGCTGGAACTCGGGTTCGTGGGATGCAATCTCAACCCCGACCCCAGCGGCGGCCACTGGGCCTCCCCGCCGCTGACCGACCGCAGCTGGTACCCGTTCTACGAGGCGATGGTGGAGCTGCAGGTGCCGGCGATGGTGCATGTGTCGGGGGTGACCAACGAAAACTTCCACGCCACCGGATCGCACTACCTCAACGCTGACACCACCGCGTTCATGCAGTTCCTGCAGTCGGACCTGTTCAGAGACTTCCCGGACCTGCGGTTCGTCATCCCGCACGGCGGGGGAGCGGTGCCCTACCACTGGGGCCGCTTCCGGGGGCTCGCCGACATGCTTGAGCGACCCGCGCTGGACGAGTCAATCATGGACAACGTCTTCTTCGACACCTGCGTGTACCACCAGCCCGGCATCGACCTGCTCTTCAGCGTCATCGGCGCCGACAACATCCTGTTCGGCTCGGAGATGGTCGGCGCGGTCCGGGGAATCGATCCGCAGACCGGCCACTACTTCGACGACACCCGGCGGTACGTGGAGGCGCTGGAGCTGACGCCGGGCGACCGGGAGAAGGTCTACGAGCGCAACGTCCGCCGGGTATACCCGCGACTGGACGCGGCGCTGAAGGCCAGGAGCCGCTGAGGATGGACGACGTGCCACCACGGCAGCCGGCGCGGACACCCCCCGGCCGAGACGGCCGGGGGCGGATGGCCGCCGACGAGGCGTACGCGCGACTGCGCGACGACATCGTCAAGGGACGGCTGATGCCCAACGAGCGGCTGGTCGAGGTCGACCTGGCCGCCGCGCTCGGGGTGGGCCGCACCGCAGTCCGCACCGTGCTCGCCCGACTTGAGCAGGAAGGGCTCGTGGTCCACGAGCCGAACCGCGGGGCCCGAGTGCGGATGGTGACCGAGGCCGAAGCCTTGGAGATCACCCAGGCGCGTGCCGCGCTCGAGGCGCTCGCCGCCCGCCACGCCGCGCTGCACGCCACGCCGGCGGAGGTCGCGTTCATGCGCGAGACGCTCGCCCAGATGTCGGTAAGCCTGAAGGCGGGCGACCTGCTCGCGTACTCGGACGGCAACGCCCGGTTGCACGCGAAAATCATCGAGGCGTCCCGGCACCAGACGGCCGCTCGACTCATCGCCGGGCTGAAAGCGCAGATGGTGCGCTTTCAATACCGCACGGTGCTCGTGCCGGGGCGCTCCGCCCGGTCCTTCGCCGAGCACACCCGGATCGTCGACGCCATCGCGACGGCCGACGCGGACGCGGCCGAGGCCGCGATGCGCTACCACCTGTCCCACGTCGCCGACACCCTGCGCGAGATGACGTCCGCCCGCGCACCGCATCGCACGCCCGTACCCGACCTCGTTCACTTCTGAATCGCGACCCCACCTCACCGCAGTTCGACCAGCCACCGCAACGCGTACGTCGCGGGGCGATGTCCTGACGCCCTTTGGAGACTCCGTGACTGACCATCCCACCCCTACGGCCCGAGCCCGTGAGCTCGTCGCCGGGGCGTACGACACCCACATTCACGTCGCGCCGGATGTCATGCGCCGGCGTATCGACGACGTCTCGTTGGCGCGCCGGTTCGCCGAGGTCGGCCTGGCGGGCTTCGTATTGAAATCCCACTACGTGCCGACGGCCGAGCGGGCCGAAGTGGTGCGTAACGTCGTACCCGGCGTGGACGTGCTCGGCGCGCTGACGCTGAACGGCTCGGTCGGCGGGCTCAACCCGGTGGCAGTGGAGATCGCGGGCCGGCAGGGCGCGCGGGTCGTCTGGCTGCCCACCGTGGACTGCGCCAACCAACGGGAGTGCCAGGCGTGCGAGCCGGAGGGCGCCACCCCGCCGATGTGGGCGCAACTGCAGGCTGACCTGGCCGAGCAGGGCATCATGGCCCCCGCGATCGACGTCGTCGACGCCGACGGCGCGATCGTGCCGGCGCTGCGCGAGGTGCTGAGCGTCATCGCCAGGCACGACATGGTGCTGGCGACCGGGCACCTGTCCGGCGACGAGATCACCACCGTCGTCGACGCGGCCGCCGACCTCGGGGTACGGCGCATCGTCGTCACCCACCCGGAGTTCACCTCCCAGCGGCTGTCGGTGCAGGTGCAGCGCCACCTGGCCGAGCGGGGAGCGCTGATGGAGCGCTGCTTCACCACCCCGTACACCGGAAAGGTCAGCTGGGACACGCTGTTCGACCACATCCGCCAGGTCGGCCCCGAGCACTCGCTGCTCTCCTCCGACCTCGGCCAACCGTTCAACCCGCCCGTGGAGGACGGCCTCGCACTGCTGGCCGACCGCCTGTTGGCGGCCGGGTTCACCGAGGACGAGGTGCACACGATGGCAGTGACGAACACCCGCCGCGTCGCGGTGGCGCCGCCGGCGGCGACGGCATGAGCACCGCCGTCATGGAGGTGCGGGGACTGTCCAAGCACTTCCGCAAGGACGACACGGAACTGATCGCGCTGCGCGACGTCGACCTGACCGTCGAGCAGGGGTCTTTCCTGGTGCTGCTGGGCCGCAGCGGCTGCGGCAAGTCGACCCTGCTCAATCTCCTCGCCGGGCTGACCCCGCCGACCACCGGGCAGATCACCTACCGCGGCACGCCGATGCGCGGACCCAACACGCAGGTGGGCTACCTGACCCAGCACGACACGCTGATGCCGTGGCGGGACGTCACCCGCAACGTGGAGATGCCCCGCGAGCTGCGCGGGGAGAGCAAGAAGGAACGGGCTGCGGTCGCCGCCGAACTGATCAAGCTCGTCGGCCTGTCCGGCTTCGAGCGGCACTACCCACGCGAGTTGTCCGGTGGCATGCGCCGACGCGCCAGCCTGGCTCGGATGCTCTGCGCCGACCCGGAGACGCTGCTGCTGGACGAGCCGTTCGGAGCGCTCGACGCGCAACTGCGTACCGAGCTGCAGGCCGAACTGCTGCGGCTGTGGTCCGGCAGCGGCCGAACGGTCGTCTTCGTCACCCACGACATCGAGGAGGCGTTGATTCTCGCCGACCGGGTCGTGGTGCTCGGGCCGATCGGAACGATCCTGCTCGACCAGCCGGTGGACCTGCCCCGGCCGCGTGACCCCGACGACATCCGGGTCGATCCACACTTCGTCGAACTGCACCGGCGGCTGTCCGGAGCGCTGAAGGAGGGTGCGCGATGAACGCCACCACGACCCCGGAAGCGGGCCCGGCCACCCGGCCCACCGGCCCCCTCCGGGAAACGTCCCGGCGCACCTGGCGTCAGCGGCACGGCCGCAAAGCGCTGATCTGGGGATGGCGCATCGGTCTGCTCGTGGCCCTGCTGGTGGTCTGGCAGGCGCTGTCGGGACCCGTCCTCGACCCACAGTTCGTGAGCAGCCCCAAGGGCATCGCCACCCGGCTCGGCGACTGGGTCACCGACGGCACGCTGTGGTCGAACACCTGGATCACCGTGCAGGAAATCGTGCTCGGCTTCCTGGTCGGCGCACTGTCCGGCGCCGCCCTGGCCTATCTGATCGCCTCCGTCCGGGTGGTCTGGGACATCCTGGACCCGTTCCTGATGGCGCTCTACGCTATCCCGAAGGTCGCCCTGGCGCCGCTGTTCATCGTCTGGTTCGGCATCGGCACCGACATGAAGGTGCTGCTCGCCGCCGTCACCGTGTTCTTCCTGGTCTTCCTGAACACGGCAGCCGGCGTGCACGAAGTGGACCGCGCGCTGGTCGACGCCGTACGGCTGATGGGCGGCACCCGCCGGGACATCGCATTCAAGGTCGTGCTGCCCGCCTCGATGACCGGCCTGCTGACCGGGCTGCGGGTCTCCATTCCCTACGCGCTGATCGGCGCGGTCATCGGTGAGCTCGTCGCGTCCAACCGCGGCCTCGGCTATCTGATCAGTGACTCGTCCGCGAAGTTCGACACCGACGGGGTGTTCGCCACCCTCGTGGTGCTCAGCGTCATCGCCGCTGCCCTGAACGCCGTCGTCAACCTGCTGGGCAAGCGCGCCAACCGCTGGAAGCCCCTCGACACCGAGGCCTGACAGCCGTCCCCCACCCACCCATCCACCCGGTCGAAAGAGTCCACCATGTTGCCGAACAGAACATCCGTACTGCGCCGCCTCGGGGCCATCGTCGCCGTCTCGGCGGCACTGCTCGCCGCCGGCTGCGCCAACAAGGGCGGCAGTAGCGAGCCCGTCACCGGCACCGACGCCATGCGCCTCAACGTCGGCCAGATCAGCGACTCCGTCGCGTTCTTCCCGCTGTTCGTCGCCGAACAAGAGGGCTACTTCAAGGCCGAAGGGCTCACCCTGGGCGAGCGGCCCCGGCTCGGCACCGGCGCCAAGCTCGCCGCCGCGGTCCAGTCCGGCAGCATCGACATCGCCGGGGGCGTGATGACCGATGCGTTCAACCTGTACAAGGTCAACAACAAGGCGCGGGTGGTCGGCTCCCTCGTCGACGCCTACTACGTCGACATCATCGCCGGCCCGGGGATCCCGAGCGCCGGCGACTCCGCGCCGATGACCGAGCGGATCCAGGCCCTGCGCGGCAAGAAGATCGGCATGACCGGGCCGGGGAGCGGCACCGAGGCCCTGGTGAACTACCTGTTCAAGCAGGCGAACCTGGACCCCAAGACCGACGCGACGCTGGTCAACCTCGGCGCCGACGCGTCCGCCGCGATCGGCGCGCTGAAGGCCGGCCGAGTCGACGCCCTGTCGTTCTTCCAGCCGATCGGTCAGCAGGCCGTGGCCACCGGAGTCGGCCGCATCTACATCTCGCCCGCTCGCGGTGACGTCCCCGCTCTGAAGGACGCCATCCACGGTGCCCTCTTCACCACCCGGGACGTCATCGACCGCAAGGGCAAGGCCGTCGCCGCCTTCCTGCGCGCCATCGCCAAGGCCGAGCAGACCATCAACGGCGACCCGGCGAAGACCGGCGAGCTGCTGCAGAAGTACCAGAAGACGATGAACCCGCAGACGGTGGAGGCACTCGTGCCGGTCCTGCAGGCGGAGATCCCGGACGCCCCGACACCGAACGAGGCCGGCTACAACGTCTCGGCGGACTTCCACCGCCAGACCGGCCTGGTGCCCAACCCGCCCGCGTACGCCGACATCGTTCCGTCGGAGTGGATCACCTCCGCGCTCAACGGCTGACAAGAACAGCCGCCGCGCTTCGTGTCGACCGGACCCACTGCGCCGGGTCCGGTCGACATGAACATCCTCGTCGACATCAGCCTCATGCCGCTGCTCGACGCCGCTCCGTCACGGGCTGGGAAGCCGACGCCGCCCTCCTGGCCCGGGCGGCTGCCTCCGTGACCCGGCTCGCCGGGTGCTGCGGCCTGGCCGGCAACTTCGGCAAGGAGGCCGGCCACTACGACACATGGCGCAGCATCGCGGCGAACATGCCTCGGTCGAATCCATCGTCGGCGGCGTGGGCGAGTTCGCAGAGCTGGTCGAGGGTATACCGGCGACTGGTGATGCCGGCGTCGATGTCGAGGAAGTCGCGGGCGGCTGCCCGGTTGTAGAGGGCGTCCATCTTGCCTGCAGGGCGATCTGCGCCAGCCGGCGATGAATCGGCGGGGTCTGGTCGGCCGCTACGCGGCGTGTCGGCGCGCGGTGACCAGCTCGGCAAAGCGTGCTTCCCACAGTTGGCGAACGTGTGGGGGCAGCACGAGGCTCGGCCACAGGCGCAGCAGGGTCGCGCGGTCCACCACTGGGCGAGGTCGTCGAGAGCGGTGGCCTCGCGCCCGCTTTCGACGAGGCCCGAGATCGTGAGCTTGAATGGAAAGCCCGTCCCGGGCAGCGGACCAGGCCGCTGCCGGGACGGGCTGTCGACGCGTCAGGAGTCGCCGTCGCCCGTACGGTAGCGCGCCACCTCGGACCACACCGATGACATGCCGGCGAGACACCGGTCGAACACCTGCGCGTGCGCCACGTACGCGGCGCGGTCCGGCCCCGGATGGACGCACAGGTCGTCCTCGTCGTTGACGGTCCACGGCGGTACGTCGTGGCCCAGCGCGCCGGGCAGCAGCGAGGCGACGCCACGGGCGCCGAGTTCGCTGGTGAGCTGCCGGCGGACGGGACGGCCGAGCACGTCGGCGAAGATCTGCGCCCACACGGCGGACCGGGCGCCGCCGCCGGCCAGGCGCCACGGCCGGTCACCGACGTCCGCGCCGCTGGCCAGCACCCGTTCGAGCTGCACCCGATGGTACTGCGCGACCCCTTCGATGACCGCCCGGGTCAGATGGCCGCGGCGGTGGTTGCTGGCAACGCCGAGGAAGGTGCCGGACGCCGACGGGTGCTCGGGCGAGCCGTTGACGAACGGCAGGAACAGCAGGCCGTCGGCACCCGGTGGCACCATGGCGGCCTCCTGCAGCAGTTCCGCCGCGGCGACGCCGCCGGTCTGCTGGTGGGGCACCCCGGCGCAGGCGAGCCATTCGAGGTTCGCCGCCGAGGTCGGCGCCACCTCCATGGCCAGCATGGTGGCCGGGTCGGGCATGAACGCGCTGAGCGTGACGTCCGGGGCGGGGGTGCCGGCGGGCACGACCACCCCGTTGATCGCCCAGGTGCCGACGATGATCGTCCCGTCTCCGAGTTCCCGCCCGCCGGCGCCGAGGGTGGCCGCCACGCAGTCCATGCAGCCGGCGATGACCGGCAGGCCCTCGGGCAGCCCGGTGCGGGCCGCCGCCGCCGCGCTCAGTCCCGCGATCACCTCGTCGGACCGGCGCAGCGGCGGGAAGCGGTCCAGGTCGGCGGCGGGCAGGCCGACCAGTTCCAGGGCTGTCGGGGTGTAGGCACGGGTGTCGAGCGCGACCATCCCGAACGCGCTGGCGTCGCTGTAGTCGGCGCTGGCCACCCCGGTGAGCTGCGCGGTGACCCAGTCCTTGCAGGAGAGCACCCAGCGGGTGGCCGCGTAGGTGCTCGGCTCGGCGTCGCACAGCCAGCGCAGCAGGACGGCGGGCTGGGCGGCCCAGGGGATAGAGCCGGTCTCCCGGGCCAGCCGGCGGGACCCTTCGGGCGGAATCGCCTGGACGATGTGCTGCGCCCGGCTGTCCGACGAGGCGATGGCCGGCCCGAGCGGGCGCAGGGCCTCGTCGACCGGGTAGATGCCGTTGCCGTGCGCTGCCACGCCGATGCCGGCCGGGGCGTACCCGTCGGCGGCCAGCTTGCCGCCCACCTCGGCGAGCAGCGACAGCACCGTGTCGGCCAGCGCGGTCATGTCGACCTCGTGACGATGGGCGGTGACGCTCGTACGCGGGGTTCGGGCGTGCACGACGGCCAGCTCGTTCCCGACGACGTCGAAGGCGGCCACCTTGGTGGCGGTGAGGCCGACGTCGACCCCCAGATAGCAGGTGTGCGGAGTCGTCACGACGTTCTCCTGTCGCTCGTTCCGGCCGGAGCCGGGTCCAGTCCGCGCGGGCGGAAACGCCGCAGCTCCGTCCGGTAGGCGGCCACCTCGGCGTCGGCCCGCCCACGGTCCCAACCGAGGTGCCGTACGGCGACGTCCGCGCAGGTCAGGGCCGCCGACACGGCCATGTCCGGGCCGAGGCCGACCAGCGTACGGCGCAGCAGCACGTCGGCCAAGGTCACCGCCCGCTCTTCGCGGAAGGCCATGACCACCTCGGCGGCGACCGCCCCGGTCCGCTCGTCGACGACCTCGGCCAGGGTGGGGTCGGCTACCGCGAGTTCGAGCACCCGGCGGGCCCGGACCCCGTAGATGTCCAGCAGCCGGGCCGACTGCGCCGGGGTGAACGGAGCGGCCGAGCGCGCGAAGTCCGCACGGAACGCGTACCAGTCCGGGGTGTCGGCGCCGGGCAGCGGCCGGGTACGGGTGGTGCACCGTTGCCGTGGCCGACCGAGCACCTTCAGCGCCTCGTCGGTGGCGTCCTCGGCGAGAGCGCGGTGGGTGGTCAGCTTGCCGCCGATGATCGTGAGCAGCCCCGGGTACGCGGGCGCGTGGTTGAGCACCGTGTGCCCGCGGCTGATCTTGGCGTTGTCCGACACGCCGGCGGTGTAGGGCAGCGGGCGGATTCCGGCGACGCTGTAGAGCACGTCGTCCGGGGTGAGGCCGGCCTGGGGGAACAGCCGGTTGGCCTCGGTGAGCAGATAGTCGATCTCGGCGTCGCTGGCGACCACCTCGTCCAGATCCCCCTCGTAGGTGAGGTCGGTGCTGCCGAGGACGTACCGGCCTTCCCACGGGAAGATGAAGATCGGGCGTTGGTCCGCGGCGGCCTCGAAGAAGATGCAGGTGTCCGGGGCGCCCGGGAACGGGTCGACGATGATGTGGCTGCCCTTGGTGCCGCCGTTGAGGCGGCCGCTCTCGACCTGGCCGTCGAGGATCCGGTCGATCCACGGCCCGGCCGCGTTGATCGTGAGGCGGCCCCGGATCTCCCGCTCGCGCCCCGACTGGTTGTCGCGGGCGCGGACCCCGTGCACCCGCCGGTCCGCCACCAGCAGACCGGTCACCGTGGTGTAGGTCAGCACCTGCGCGCCCAGCCGCTCCGCGTCGAGCAGCAACTCGACGCAGAGCCGTTCGGCCCACGGCACCTGAGCGTCGTGGAACAGCACCCCGCCGCGTAGCCCCTGCCGGGAGAGGTGGGGCCAGCGCCGGGCGATCGCCCGAGCGGACATGCCCCGACTGCGCCCGCGCCCGCGCCTGGCCGCCAGGACGTCGAACGCGGCCAGGCCGAGCCGGATCAGGGGTCCCGGCCGGCTGTCCCCGGCGTAGAACGGGATGAGCATGGGATAGTCGTGCACCAGGTGCGGCGCGGTGCGGAACAGCAGGTGACGTTCGCGGATGGACTCGTGCACCAGGGTGAAGTCGTAGCGCTCGAGGTACTTCAGGCCGCCGTGGATGAGCCGGCTGGAGGTGGCCGTGGTGCCGGCGCCGACGTCCCCGCGGTCGACCACGACGACGCTCAGGCCCCGGCTGGCGGCGTCTCGGGCGATGGCGAGGCCGTTGATGCCGGCACCGATGATCACGACGTCGACGAGGTCATCGGCGCCGGTCTGGGGGTGTGACATGAGGAGCTCCCGGGGATGCGGGGTGCGGGCCGCTTCGCAGACCCGCACCCCTGGCGATGATCAGGACGCGGAACCGGCCGACCGCTCCCGGAACAGCTCGTAGGCGTCCTCGGGCTTGGCGTCGCCGTGCACCACGGCGCGGATCGCGGCCAGCATGGCCGCCGGGTGCTCACTCTGGAAGATGTTGCGACCCATGTCGACGCCGGCGGCACCCTCCTGCATCGCGCGGTACGCCATGGTCAGCGCGTCGAGCTCCGGCAGCTTCTTGCCGCCGGCCACGATGATCGGCACCGGGCAGCTGGCGGTCACCGTCTCGAAGCCCTCGTTGACGTAGTACGTCTTGACGATGTGGGCGCCCATCTCCGCGCTGATGCGGGTGGCGAGCCGGAAGTAGCGGGCGTCGCGGACCATGTCCTTGCCCACCGCGGTGACGCCGAGCACGGCGATTCCGTGCCGCTGACCGGCGTCCACCAGGGCGGCCAGGTTCGCCACCGACCGGGACTCGTGCTCGCCGCCGATGAACACCTGAATCGCCAGGGCCGCCGCGTTGAGCCGTACCGCGTCCTCGATGTCCAGGGCGATGTGCTCGTCCGAGAGGTCCCGCAGCACACTCGGACCGCCGCTGGCCCGCAGCACGATACCGGCGTTGCTGTGCGACGGGATGCTGGTCCGCAGCGCGCCGCGGGTCATCATGATCGCGTCGGCGTCCGGGACGAGCGGGGCGATGTTGGTGTCGATCCGCTCCAGGCCGGCCATCGGCCCGAGGAAATAGCCGTGGTCGAAGGCCAGCATCACGGTACGGCCGTTGTCGGGGCGGAAGATCCGGGACAGCCGGTTCTGCAGGCCCCAGTCCTGGGCGTGGGCTCCCTTGACGTGGAAGCCGGTGGCCGTGGGGGTGGCCCCGCCGAAGTCGCGGGCGTCGAGCAGACCGTCGGTGTCAGCCATGTGTGTTCTCTCCTGTGCTAGTTCCAGCGGTGGTCGCGGCCGCGGGTCGCGGCCGTCGACGGGATCGGGTGGTCCCGCCGGGGTTGCGGAGCGTTCCGCCCCCGGCGAGGAAGAGGACGAACAGCACCAGGCCGCCCTTGAGCAGGTTCTGTGCGGCGGTGCTCCAGCCCACGAGGTTGACGAGACCGTCGAGCAGGATGAAGAAGAGCGCGCTGCCCCAGATGCCGACCGGCACGGCCCGGCCGCCCGAGATGAGCGTGCCGCCGATGACGACGACGGCCACCGAGTCGAGCAGGTACCGCGTACCCAGGTCGGGTGACGGCGCGATGTAGGCGGCGAGCAGCGCGCCGGCCAATCCGGCGAGGGCACCGCTGGCCAGGTAGGTGACGGCGACGATCCGGGCGACCGGGATGCCGGCGCGTTCCGCGGCCGGCCGGCTCTGGCCGACCGCGAGCAGCGAGCGACCGTACGTGGTGCGGCGCAGCAGGGCCACGACCAGCGCGGTCAACGCGGCCACCGCGACGGCGAGCACGGGTACGCCCGCCGGGCGCAGGTTGAGCAGCCGACGCAGCCCCTCGTCGGGCATCGCGGTGAAGCCGTCGGCCAGCGACAGCGTCAGCGACGAGGCGATCAGCCCGGCGGCCAGGGTGGCGATGATCGGCGGGACGGACAGCCCGAGGATCGCCACCACGCTGACCACCGCGACGGCCAGCCCGGTCCCGATGCCCGCCAGGACGCCGACCGGCACCGATCCGGTGCTCGCGGTCACCTGGACCGCGACGAACCCGGCCAGGGAGATGATCGGCGCCACCGACACGTCGATGTTGCCCGGCCCGGCGGTGATCACCAGCATCTGACCCAGGCCGACGATGACCAGGTAGGGGGCCAGGGACAGCGCGAGCGACACCGTCTGCCCGCCGCCCTGGTTGGAGATCGTCAGGATGAGGACCCAGACCAGCGCGGCGGCGGCGAAGCCCCAGATCCAGGGGCGGGTGAGCGTACGGAGAGTCAACGGAACACCTTTCCGACCACGACGCGGCCGGCGAGCACGGCCAGCACGATCACGCCCTGCACGGCCGACTGCATGTTCGACGGCACGTCGAGCAGGCTGAGGACGACACTGACCAGGCCGAGGGTGATGCCGCCGATGGCGACGCCCCACGGCACGGCGGTGCCGCCGGCGAAGGACCCGCCGCCGAGGATCACCGCGGCGATCGTGATCAGGGTGTAGCTGCTGGCGGACGAGACGTCGCCGCCGCCGGTCTGCGACGCGAGCATCAGCCCGGACAGCACGCCGAGCGCTCCGGCCACGGCGTACGCGACGACCCGCGCGGCCAGCGGTCGCAGGCCGGCCCGCTGCAGCGCGACCGGGTTGCTGCCCAGCGCGCGGACCCGCACCCCGACGGAGCTGCGGGCCGACAGCAGCCAGACCAGCGCCGCGACGACCAGGATCGGCAGCAGCGGGGCGGGGAAGCCGGCCGGCTGCCAGGAGCCGAAGCTCGCCAACCACTGCGGGGTGCTGCCGCCCGGGGTGGGCAGGAGGAACAGTCCCAGTCCCAGCCAGACGAACGAGGCGCCGAGGGTGGCGATCAGCGACGGCACCCGGCGCAGGTGGATCAGCGCGCCGAGCACCGCGTACGCGGCGACCAGGCCGACCAGCAGCAGCGTGCCGGTGCCGGGGGAGGAGACCAGCTTCGTGGCGGTGACGACGGTGACCAGGCCGACGAAGTTGCCGACGCCGAGGTCGATGTCGCCCACGGCCATGAGCACCATCTGGGCCTGCGCCGCGATGACCAGGGGCACCGTGGTCGAGAGGATCAGCGTGAGGCCGGGGACGGTCAGCACGTCGGACTGCAGCGACGCGCAGACCGCGATCATGGCCACCAGGGCGATCGCGCTGACTATGGCGGGTCCGTTGCGGCGCAGCACGGCCCGCGACGGCAGCGCGCTCGCGGCGAGGTTCGTCATGGCTGTGCTCCTGTGGACTCGGATTCGGCGAAGGAGACGGCGATGATCCGTTCCTCGGAGATCTCCGCGCCGGTCAGCTCGGCCACGACCCGCCCGGCGCGCAGCACGTAGACCCGGTCGCAGTGCGCCATCTCGGCGTTCTCGCTCGAGTACCAGACCACGCTGCGGCCGCCGGCCGCCTCCTGCCGGATGAGCGTGTAGAGATCGGTCTTGGTGTGCACGTCGACCCCACGGAACGGGTCGTCGAGCAGGACCAGGTCCGCCGTGGAGGCGAACGCCCGGGCCACGATGACCTTCTGCTGGTTGCCGCCGCTGAGCTCGGTCATGGCCGCGTCGGCGCCGCCGCGGATGGCCAGCCGGCCCACCCAGCCGCGGACCGCGGCGTCCTCCGCGCCGGCGCGGCGTACGCCGTACCGGGCCAGGCCGCGCATGGCGGTGACGGTGAGGTTCTCCGCCACGGACCACAGCGGGAGAATGCCGGAGCGCTGCCGGTCACCGGGCACGTAGGCGCGGGTGCCCTCGACGCGGGTGTCCCGCCGCACGGGCCGCCACAGCCGTTCAAGCACCTGCTGCTGGCCCTGACCGGCGAGCCCGGCCAGCCCGACGACCTCGCCCCGGCCCACCGTGATCGACACGTCGTGCAGGCCGTGCCCGGTGGCGCCGCGCAGTTCGGCGACGACCGGCCGTTCGCCGGCGGTCCGGGCGGGCCCGGGTGCGGCGGACGGCTCCACCACCTCCGCGCCCATCAGGGTGAGCACGTCCCGTTCGCCGAGGCCGGCCGCGGGCCGCTCGGCGACGACCGCGCCGTCGCGCATCACCGCGACCCGGTCGGCCACCGAGAGCACCTCACGGATCCGGTGCGAGATGAGCAGGACGGCCGTGCCCTGGGCGGTGAGCCGGCGGACGTACGCGTAGAGCGACCGCGCGGCGTCCGGGCCGAGGGACTCGGTCGGCTCGTCCAGGATCAGCAGTTCGAGCCGATCGACGAGGCTCGCCCGGACGATCTCCACCATCTGCCGCTGGGCCAGCGACAGGTCCTCGACCCGATCCCGCGCCGTCACCCCGTGGCCCGGGAACATCTCGTCCAGCCGGCGGGCGACCGCGGCGCTGGCCGCCCGCCGCCAGCCCAGGCGGGGCAGGCAGTGCCGGGACGAGACCCAGATGTTCTCCGCGACGGTGAGGTCCGGGCAGAGCGACGTTTCCTGGTAGGCCATCCGGACGCCGCGGAAGGCGGCGGCGCCCGGCCCGACGTCGCGGGTCGCCTCCCGCCCGTCCACGATGACGGTGCCCTCGTCGCAGGCTTCGAGGCCGGCGAGGACGCGCATCAGCGTGCTCTTGCCGGCGCCGTTGTGGCCGACGAGGCCGAGCACCTCACCGGCGCGGACGTCGAGGTCCACGCCGGTGAGGGCCCGGGTGCGCCCGTACGTCCTGGTCACCCGCCGCGCGGTGACGACCGGCGGTGCCCCGGCGGGCTTCCGGTCGCCCAGCGGCGGGGCCGCGTGCGACCCCACCGGCAGGTTGTCGACGTGCATGATGCGCTCCTTGGTCGCGGTTCGGTCAGCCGGCGGCCGTCGGGATGGGCGGCTGCACCGGAGCGCCGCCGCTCTTCACGGCCTCGACCTGCTGGCGGAAGAGCTCCTGGGTCCACGGCCAGGCGGCGTACTCGTCGGGCTTCAACACGCCGGCCCACGCGGCGACGTCCTTCTGCTCCACCAGCACGATCGGGAAGGTCAGCTCCTTCGGGATGTCCTTGCCGTCGAGCAGGTCGATCGCCTCCCAGAGCGCGGCGACGGACTGGCCCGGGTCGGACATGACCGCGACCGAGCCGTTGTCGAGCTTGCTGTCCTGCCAGTACTTCAGCGCGCGGCCGTTGGTCTCGAAGGTGACCGCCGGGATCGGCTTGCCGGCCGTGGTGAAGGCCTGGGCGACGCCGTAGCCGTCACCGCAGCCGATGACCCCGTCGACCTTCGGCACGCTCGACAGCACACCGAGCACCGCCTGCTGGGCCTTGGCGCCGTCGCACATGCCGTTGACGGTCGCGGCGACCTTGACCTCCGGGTTCTTGGCCAGGATCTCCTGCGTGGTCTGGTACATCTCCTCCTCGGGCTGGGAGCCGACGACGCCTCGGCTGACGATGACCGTGCCCTTGCCGCCGATGCCCTGCACCAGCGGCTCGGCCGCGGCCGTCGCCCAGTCCTTGAAGCTGTTGAGCAGCACGTGGGCGCAGGGGGCGTCGATCGCCGAGTCGAAGACCACGACCTTGATGCCGGCGTCGCAGGCCTGCTGGATGACCGGCTTGAGCGCGGTCGGCGAGGCCGGGTCGATCAGCAGGGCGTCCGGCTTCTGCAGCAGCAGGCTCTTGATCTGCGCGACCTGCTCGGTGGCCGAGTTCTCGCCGGGGGCGTTGACGACCTTGAACTTGCCGATCAGCCCGTCGTTCTGCGCCTTGGTGGCGGCGGCCTCGAACTTGGCGATCATCGTCTGCCGCCAGCCGTTGCCGATGAAGCCGTTGCTCAGCGCGATGAACGGCTTGTCGCCGTTCTTGGCGTTGCCGCCGCTCGTGCCGGAGCCGCAGCCGGTCGCGGTCACCGCGACGGCCGCGACGAGCGCGGCCGCAACGGCGGTGCGCCGCCGCCGGGATGAGGAGTGGGTACGCATGGTGGGGGCCTCCAGAGAGAGCGAGAACCCGCCGGGGCGGGAGTGGACGTGCTCAGTCGGCTGACCGCGGCTGGGGGCAGCCGCGATGAGGTCCAGTCATTACAAGCCTGTAGTGACAGGTTCGCTAGAGTTGGCGGTCGAACGTGACGCAAGTCACCGTGATGGTGGTTACGTTTTAGTGTGGTTTCGGGGTTGGGTCGTGGCGGCGCGTCGCAACTCCTGTCACGACAGGACGGCCCGGACATGGCATGCTGTGTCCGGTCGACGGGGAAGGAAAACCATGACGATGTCGTACCGGCGGCTCAACCGGGACGGGAATGAGCCGCTGTGGATGCAGCTGATGCGGGAGCTGCGCGGCCAGATCGAGGCCGGCGGGATCGCCCCGGACCAGCCGTTGCCGTCAGAGGCGGAGCTGACCGACCTCTACGGCGTCTCCCGCACCGTCGTCCGCGAGGCGCTGCGCGAACTCGTCCAGCAACGGATGATCTACAAGGTCAAGGGGCGGGGCGCCTTCGTCGCACCCCGCAAGACCGAGCTGCGCTTCGTCGGCTCGGTGTCCGGCTCCGCCGACGACCTGCGCGAGTCCGGGCGTCGGGTCACCACCCACACCATCAGCCAGACCCTCGGCGAGGCGGACCAACGCGAGGCCGACCTGCTGCAGATCCCGGCGGGCGAGCCGGTCGTGCGGATGCGCCGGCTCCGCAGCGTCGACGGCCAGCCTTGGCTGCTCGCCGACACCGCGCTGCCGGCCCGGCTGGTGCCCGGCCTGGAACGCGCCGTACTCGAGAACCAGTCCCTGTACGACGTGCTGCGCCGCCGGTACGGGCTGGAACCGGTCGGCGCCGACCGCTGGATCGAAGCCGTCTTCCCCGGTCCCGAGGACGCCTCGCTGCTGGAGGTCACCACCTCGACGCCCCTGCTCGGCATCGAATCCGTGGCCTGGCTGCCGGACGGCATCCGGTTCGAGGCCTACTACGCACTGCACCGCAGCGACCAGACCCGCTTCTTCGTGGGCATCCGTTGACGGCCGACGGGTCGGTCAGTCTTCGTAGCCCTTCTCACGCAGGATCGTGTTGATCCGGGCGCGATGACCGCACGGTGAACGCCGGGCCAGCAACTCGCCGGATCGACGGCCAGAGAGGGCGAATGCCGACATCCATGACCTGCTGGCGTCCGAGAGTGTCGGCGAGGGTGGTCGGGGAGATGTTCCTGAAACCGGTGACGTCGTTCATGGTCGTCCTCCATTCGCGCGTGCCCTACACATGTGCTGGGCTGAGCCCAACCGACCTCGTGAGGAACAGGGCGCTGGTCGTGAGGTAGGCGCCGTTGCCGAAGGTGTTCACGAAGTGCGTGAAGATCAGGATCCGGGCGTTGCCAGGGGGCGGAAGCACCCGGCCAGCCTAGCAATACGTACGTACGGTTTGTAAAGGTCGCGCCGGCGCGCAGCACGTGGACGCAGCGGGCGTGAATGCGTCGGTCGTCATGGATTCCTCACGGGAGCCGGAGGCCTTGACCGGCAAACCGGCCCGTACGGCGAGGCTGTCCATACGGCTCCCGCAGCGCCGAAGAACTGCACCGTTGCGCCGGCCGCCTGGTCGGGGATGCAATTCGTTGAGGTGCTCCATTGTTCGCCGGCCTCCGTCATGGTCGGCGATCGGCCATATTTAGCAACGAAATAGGCCAATGTCTAATTATTTCCTCGCGCTGTGGCTGGGCGTTTCTGTGCATCCTTCCATTCGCCTCCAGGCGCCACCCGGGATCATCGATGCCAACGGCTTGACCAGCGCAACTGGTTGATCGGCTAGGCGTCGCCCGGACGCCACGAATCGCATCTGTGGATGGTGGAACAGTCAATCAGGAGACCGATTTCTGTCAGCCAGCGAGGGGCCTGACGGGTGGCCGACAATGGCTGGGTTAACTGCGTCCATCGTTGCTATCATTCCTGGGTTCGATACATCGACCCCGATGGAGGCGTCGTGAGGGCCGGTCGGATGGTGGAGGTCGCCAAGGACAGCGCAGACCCGCGACCGCACCGGACCTGTTGTTGACCCGGCCGGCCGCAGACTCCCCGCGTGACCCCGACGCGTCCGTCCCGCAACCAGAGCCCTGGGCGGGCGGCGGAATCCGACTCACCCTGCTCGCCGGGTTCAAGGTCGAGGTTGGCGGGCAGGAGATTCCGCTGCGGCCGACGGCGCAGCACGTGGTGGCGTACCTCGCGGTTGCCGGAAGGCCGAGCCGGAGCGGGACCGCAGGACGGCTGTGGCCGGATCAACCGGAACCGCAGGCTTTGAACAGCCTCCGCTCCGCGCTGCACCGCCTGAAGCGCAGCTGCTCCGGGCTCGTGCTGCGGACGGGCGGAATGCTCTGTTTGAACCCGCTGGTTCAGGTGGACGTCCACGAGGTGACCCAGTGGGCCCGGAGGATGTTGAGCGGCGCTGACACCGGCGTGGTCGCACCGCCGGCCGGCGTGGCACTCGACGAGGAACTCCTACCGGGCTGGTACGACGACTGGGTATGTCTGGAACGCGAGCGCCTGCAGCAGTTGCGCATGCACGCGCTCGAGTCGTGGGCGGAACACCTCCTACGGGCCGGCCGCTTCGGCGAGGCGCTCTACGCCGCCTACTCGGTGATGCGGATGGAGCCGCTTCGGGAGTCCGCCAACCGGCTGGTGGTCAGGGCCCACCTCGCCGAGGGTAACGCGGTGGAGGCGCTGCGTCGCTATGAGTCCTACCGGGCGATGCTGGCCGGTGAGCTCGGGCTCGAGCCCTCCGCGCAGATGACCGCACTGGTCCGGACGCTGTGCCGGATTGCCGACAGCGGTCTGGCCCGTCGACACCGGAAAGACGGCCGTCTCCCCGCCTGAGCGTCCACCGTCGGCGCCACCGGACACGGGTCCGGTCCGCTCGGCGTCGCTGAATGTTTCCCGTCGAAGCAGAGCGACGCCGTGCGCTGCCCGCCAATCCATGACGCCCGCGCTGCCGGCCCGGGGTGCCGCAGCGGTGCCGCCACAGTGCCGCGCCCGCACCGCCGGCGTCGTAGACCTGGTGCCGGCGGGGCCACCTGGGGCGGTGCCGTCTGGGGCGCGGGTGGGGTGATGTTCGCGTACCCCATCCGGCCCGAATTTGCGCTGGCGGCGGCACCGGACCGGTGCCGCTGGGGTGCCGCTCCCCGGCTTGACTGTGGGGCACCGGCCATCGACCTGGGTGTGCACCGCCGGCTCACTCCCGACATGGTCGGGCCGGCACGTCGAATCCGGAGGGAGGTGTCGGTATGAAGATCAAGATCCGTCGTCTCGAGAAGATCGAGACCACCGCGGTCTGCGCATGCAGCCCCTGCACCGACTGCTGACCGAAACCGCCCTGGCCGCCGCCGTCCCGGCGGCGGCCAGGGCTGTCGAACGACTGCTGGGTCGATGGTCGGCACCGGCATCCGGACCTGAGGAGCACACATGAGGCGACCGCGCATCAAGAGCGTCTTCCCACCGATCCCGCTCGGCGACGGCCGTATCCGCATAGGCGGCGGCGACTACGGCATCGCCTCGGAAATGGTCGACGACGAACACGGCAACACCTGGCACCTGTTGAACCTGATGGACGGGACGCGCACCCGCGCCGAACTGGGCGCCGACATGGCGGAACACTGCCCCGAGATCGCCGCCGGAGAGGTCAACGACGCGATCGACGCGCTGATCGACATGGGATTCGTGGAGGACGCCGCGGCACCGCCACCGGCCGAGCTACCCGCCGCCGAACTCGAGCGATACCGACGCAACCTGGAATTCTTCTCGTACTTCCACAAGCCTCCGCTGACCTCGGCGGACTTTCAACTGCGGCTGCGGAACGCGCGGGTCACGGTCCTCGGCATCGGCGGCCTCGGCTCATACGTGGCGATGAGCCTCGCCGCCATCGGGGTCGGCGACATCCTCCTCGTCGACCACGACGACGTCGAACTCATGAACCTCAACCGCCAGGTGCTCTACACCGACGGAGACGTCGGCAGCCCCAAGGTGCAGGCGGCGGTACGCCGGCTCACGGAGATCAACCCGCACATCCGGGTGACCGCACGCAACGCGATGGTCGACGGGGTCGCCTCGGCACGGTCCTGCATGGCCGGTCGTGACCTGGTGATCTGCGCGGCCGACCGGCCACGCCTGACGCTGTACCAGTGGCTCAACGAGGCGGCGCTACTGGAGCGGACCGCCTGGATGCGCGGCTCCAACGACGGACTCACCGTCAGCCTGTTCCTGCACGTCCCCTACCAGACCGCATGCTTCCAGTGCGTCGAGCAGGACGCGGCGGCGACGCACCCGGAGTACACGCCGATGGCCGATTATGTCGTCGGCGTGATCGGCGACCGCACGATCAACCCGTGCAACGCGCCGATGGCCGGCATGATCGGTAACCTGGCGGCCTTGGAGGCCGTCAAATACCTCACCGGCATAGCCGAACCGGTCATCACCGGGCGCAAGCTCGTCGTCGACGTGCATCGGATGGAGACACAGTTCGCCGAGGGAACGCTGCTCGACGACTGCACCGCCTGCGGCCCCGGTGGGCGGGTACCACGGCCGCAAGCAGCCACCGGCCACCAGCGCGGCCACGACGAGAGCGCCGCCGTGTCGTCCGGAGTGAGCGCGTGACCTCCACCATCGTCGACACCGCCGTCGTACGGCTGCATCCCCTGCACATCGGCGACGTCGAGGACGGGGTCTGCGAAGTCGGACGGGCGGACACCGGCGTCTTCGTCGAGTTGCCGGTCGAAGGCGTCGACCTGATCCGCTGGATCGGCGACGCGCTGCCGTTGGGTGAGGTCCGTCGGCGGTTCGTCGAACGGTACGGCGGCGAACCTGATCTGGCGGACTTTCTCGACGGGATCGCGTCCTGCGGCTTCGTCCGGGAGGCAGCGGGCGTCGAGTCGTCGGCCGGCGAAGCCGCCGCCCCGGGCCAGGCCGCCGGGGGCGAGCCGCCTCGGCGCGGGTTGGCGCTGCTGGCGAACCTGCCGCAGCGGCGGGTCGCCTGGCTGCTCACGCCCCCGATGATGGTGGCCTACCTCGCGGCGTGGCTCGCCGTACCGGCCATGCTGCTGTGGCAGCCGACGCTGCGACCGGCGCCGGCCGATGCCTTTCTGCTGGACCGGGTGCTGGCCAACGCGCTGGCCGTCGCGGCGATCGCCTGGACGCTGGTGCTGCTGCACGAGATGGCACACGCCGTCGCGGTCCGGGCGTTGGGCGTCACCGGGCGGCTGTCGCTCAGCCGCCGGCTGTGGTTCATGGTGGCCCAGACGGAGATGTCGGGCGTGCGATCGGTACCCCGGCGGCGCCGGTACGCCCCGTACCTGGCCGGATTGACGTGGGATCTCCTGCTCATGGCGGGCTGCCTCGGCCTGCAACTCGCCGGGTTCGGCGGCCGGCCGATCCGTACCGTCGCCTACACGCTGACGCTGTCGGTGGTTTACCAGTTCCTGGTGTTCATGCGCACCGACATGTACTACGTGCTCGGCAACTGGCTGCGGCTGGGCGACCTGATGGGCGACACGCGCCGGTGGTTGGCGAACCTCGCCAACCGGCTGGTCGGCCGGCCGCCTCGACACGACCTCAGCGGCGTGCCCGACCGGGAGATCCGGATCATCCGCTGGTACGCGCCGGTCTATCTGCTCGGTTCGCTCGCCGTCACCGCCGCGCTGCTGGCGCTCACCCTCCCGGCCATGATCAAGATGGTTGGCCTGGCCCTGACGGGCCTGGGCGCACCGGTCGACGGGGTCGCGTTCTGGGATGGTCTCGGCTTCGTCACGCTCGTCGCCCTTCAGCTCACCACCTTCGGCTGGATCGTCGTGACCGAGCGGCGCGCGGCCGCCTGAGCCCACCGCTGCACAACCCGCGCCGTTCTCGTCCACATTCCGCCGCCGGATCGACCGCTCGTCCTGAAAGCGAGGACCATCCCGTGCGCCTCACCACGCCGCGCAGACTTCTTGCCGCCGTTATGGTGCCGCTGCTGGCCGCCACACCGGCCGCGGCGAAGGCCCAGCCGGTGATGGTCGCCGGCCCGGAGCAGTCCGTCATCGTGATCCTCACCGACCAGGGTTCGGCGACGGCCGCGACCGGCCCCAGGCAGGCCGAGCGCTCCGCCCGGTTCGCGGGCGAACAGGCAGCCGTGCTCGCCGACCTACGACAGGCCGGAGCCACCCGGACCACACCGTTCCACCTGCTGAACGCCGTCGCCGCCACCCTGCCGGCCAGCGCGGTCCGGAGCCTCGCGGCCCGGCCCGGAATCCGGGCGGTGCTGCCCGACCGGCCGGTCCGGCTGCGCCAACCGGTGGCCGCAGCGGCAGCTGAGCTGGCGCCTCGATCCAGCACGTCCGGTTCCAGCCCGACCGAATCCCATGCCGCGACGTCGGGCAGGCCGGGCTGCGCCGGCCCCGGGCAGACGCCGGTCGTCGAGCCGGAAGGGCTGACGTTGACCCGTACCATCGGCGCGGGCCACGGGCCCGGCGCCCACGACCTCGCGGACGGATCCGGGGTTCGGGTCGGTGTCCTCGGCGGGGCGATCAGCCGTGCGGCGACCGAGTTCATGCGGGACGGCCGGTCGATCATCGCCGGCTACGCTGACTTCACCGGCGAAGGCCTCGACACCCCTTCGTACATCCTCGAGTCCTTCGGCGACGCGAGCGTCATCGCGGCACAGGGCGTCGGAACCTACGACATCGACCGGTACGCACATCCGGCGCACCGCAGCGGCACGCCCTGCCCGGCGCGGATCCTCGGCGTGGCACCGGGGGCGACCGTGCACGTCGCCAAGGTGTTCAGCGGCGTCGCGGCACCCACCTCCGTCATCATGCAAGGCATCGAGTGGGCGGTGTTCCATGAGAACGTCGACGTGCTCAACGAATCGCTGGTGACGTACGGCTACCCGGACACGGCGGACAACGCGCTGCGCCTGGCCAACGACGCGGCGACCGCCGCCGGGGTGACCGTCGTGGTGGCCGCCGGCGACGCGGGACCGGACGACACCC
This sequence comes from Micromonospora sp. NPDC006766, assembly GCF_040636055.1. Classification (NCBI taxonomy): domain Bacteria; kingdom Bacillati; phylum Actinomycetota; class Actinomycetes; order Micromonosporales; family Micromonosporaceae; genus Micromonospora; species Micromonospora sp. NPDC006766. Next base: position 76,437 of record NZ_JBEYIX010000014.1, read on the forward strand.
TCGGCTCGCCGGCCAGCGCCCCGGACGTCATCGCGGTCGGCGCGAGCACCCAGTTCCGGGCGTACCACCAGCTCGGATACGGCGGCGCACCGCTGGGCGACGGCTTCCGGTCCGACTCGGTGTCCGCGCTCAGCTCCGGTGGGACGGCGCAGGCGGAACCGCGCACCGTCGACCTCGTGGCACCCGGCGACAGCGGTTGGGCCGCGTGCTCGACCGACACCGCCCGGTACCAGAGCTGCATGTCCTTCTTCGACGGCGGCAGCCCGAGCCCGTTCTTCCTGTTCGGCGGCACCAGCGCGGCGGCACCGTTCGTGGCCGGCGCCGCCGCGCTGGTCATCCAGACCATGCGCCGGCACCACGGCGTCACCCCGACGCCCCGACAGGTCAAGCAGATCCTCATGAGCACCGCCACCGACCTGCGGCAGCCAGCGAGCCAACAGGGCGCGGGACGGGTCGACACCCTCGCCGCCGTACGCCTCGCTGCCGACCTCGCCGATGCGCCGGCGCGCGGCGGACGGCCGAACGGCGGCGCTGGAGAAAGTCTGCTGGTCGACCCGTCCACGCCGGCCGTCACCGGTACCGCCGGCCAGACCGTACCGGTCGACGTGACGGTCACCAACCCGGCCGCCACGTCCCGCCGGATCAGCCTCGGCCTGCGAACCGGCGGTCCGACACGTCGCCTCGCCGCCGGCCGCACGACCCTGACCCCGCAGCACAGCACGCCCTTCACCGACGTCGACGGATCTCCGGCCTACGGCCGACGGATGCCGCTGGCCGTGCCGCGTGGCACCGACCAACTCACGGTGGCGGTGGCCTGGGACCCGCGGACGCACAGCTCATCGGTCGGCGTGAGCGTGTTTGATCCCGCCGGCCGGCTCGCCGGGTACTCACTGCCGCTCGGTAACGGCGGCTACGGGCGGGCCACCGTGGCGCGCCCCGAAGCCGGCCGATGGACCGTGGCGATCTGGACCGGGAACGACGGGTCACCACCGGTCGGCGCGGTCCGGTACGACATCTCCGCCATCCAGCTGGAGCAGCACGCCGGACCAGCCGTCGTCGTACCGGCCGGGGCCAGCCGGACCGTCCGACTGCCGGTCCGACTGGCCACCGAGGCGGGCGACTCCACGGCGGCCATCACCGTGAGCGAGGGCGCCATCCAGCACGCCGCCCTGCCACTGGGCAGACGGACGCTGGTGCGCCTGGGCGGCACCGGAGGTCGGTTCACCGGCGCCTTCCACGGCGGCAACGGCGTTCTCGCCGGCTGGGCGCTGCTCGGTCAGCGGCGTAGCTTCCAGCTCGACGTGCCGGCCGGGAAACCCGTGCTCAACGTGTCGGTGACTGCCGGCGAAGATCCGGGGCTCGAGGTTTGGGGGCTACTCGTCGCCCCCGACGGGATGGTCCTCGCGGCGACGAGTTCCCGGTCCGCCGGGGCTGCGGCGCAACCTCGACTCGACCTGGTCCGCCGGCACCCCCGGCCGGGCCGCTGGACGGTGGTGCTGGTGCTCAACGCGCCGTCGACCACGGGGCAGACTACGCGGCGGTTCTCCGGAACGGTCGGGTTCGCCCCGGTACGGGTGTCCGCGGCGGGACTGCCCGCCGCCGGCGCCGTACTTGCCGCCGGCACCTCGGTCGGCGCCACGCTGACCGTCACCAACACCGGCACCGCGCCGCGGTCGTACTTCATCGACGCCCGGCTCGACACGCTGGGCGAGGTGACGTTACGCCCGACGGCCTCCGCGATCTACCAGACCCCGGTCTCCGGAACCGATGTGTATCCGCGCTTCTTCGTCCCCACCGGCACGTCCCGGCTCCGGATGACGGCGACGTCGCAGGTGCCGCACGCCCTGGACACCCAACCGTTCGGGGAGAACGGCTACTACGTCGGCGACCCGGACATCGCCGGTACGGCGGGACGTCGAGCCGAAGTCACCGTCGAGGCTGCCGAGATCGCCGCGACAACCTGGGTCTGCAACGCCAATCAGCTCGGCCCGTTCGGCGTACCACCGCAGGAGCCGGCCGAGGTCAGTTGCGCGGCGACGGCCGTCACCCGGCGATTCGACGACGCCGTCGACTCGTCCACCGGCAACCCGTGGTGGCGGCTGGTCGAAGGATCCGCCGCGCCGGTCACGCCGCTGACGCTGGCACCCGGGCAGGCGGGCCGGATCACGCTGACGTTCGTGCCGGCCGGGCCGGCCGGACGACGGGTCACCGGCACCCTCGCCCTGGCGACGATCGACCCGTTGCCCGGCTTCGGCACCGAACTGGCGCAGCTGCCGTATGCGTACACCGTCGGCGCGCCCGCAACCTCGCGGCAGCTCGGCTAGTTCCGGTCGGAGATGTGCCCGGCCCCCCTGCCCGGCCCACCCGCGCCTGGCATGCGGCGACCATGCGCCTTCTATACGCGCGCTGGTGAGACTCGCCGTAGCGATCCACGCGGATCACCCCGAAGGGGCAGGGGGAAACGGATGGGCAAGGTCAGCATCTTTGATACGAGTCCGGTCTTCGCTCATGGGCTGACCGGGTTGCTGGCGGTGGAGGGGTTCGAGGTGCTCGAGGTCCGAGCCAGCACCGAAGGGGGGTACTGCCGGCAGGCGGACATCATTCTGGTCGATCCGGCGGCGGTCCATGGCAGCACACTGTGGGCCTTCCTGGCGGAGGTGTCGGCGGTGCCCGTGCTGCTGCTCGCTCCCTTCGGCGGCGACCGGATGCCCGGCGACCACGACCCGCGCTCGGGGGTGCCGAGCTACGTGGACCGCTACGCGCCCGCCGACGTCGTGGTGCGGGCGGTCCGGACCGTGTTCGACGGCGGACGGTTCTTCGGCCGGGCAGCGACGGCCGGCAAGTCGAATCCGCGGGGCACCGAATCCGTTCCGCTTTCGCTGCGCGAAGGGCAGGTGCTCCGACAGGTTTCGCGCGGGTTGACACACGGCCAGATCGCCCGTGCGCTCGGTATCAGCCAGCACACGGTGGACACCTACGTCAAGCGCGTCAGGCTCAAGCTCGGCCTCGGCAACAAGGCCGAGCTGACGCGGGCGGCGCTGGCCGGTGCGTTCCACGAAACCACCGCCGACGCCTCCTGACCGACCGTTGCGGAGCGTCTCCTCCAAAACCACTGCGGCCCATGCCTCCGTCAGCGACCCGCCAACTTGAGTTCGCCTCAACGACATTGCCGTGCCGAATCGGGTGGGGCAGGATCCACCATTGTGACCGTGTTGGACGGGAACGGTGAGTGGGAGTTCCGCCTTCTCGGCCCGGTCGAGGCCTACAGAGACGGCATTCAACTCCCGCTCAACGGAAAGCAGCGTTCGCTGCTGACGGTACTGCTGCTCAACGCCAACCGGGTGGTCGCCACCAGCCAACTCGCCGAAGCGGTCTGGGGCCAGCACCTGCCGGCGTCCCCCGAGGCGCGGGTGCGGTTGCTGATCTCCGAGCTGCGCAGGGCGTTCGGCAGTGACGGTAAGCGGCTCATCCTGACCCGGCAGCCCGGATATCTGCTGCGCGTGGGCCCCGACCAGATCGATGTGGACGCGTTCCGGCGCACGGTCGCCCAGGCCCAGGACGCAGCGGCCCACGGCCGGCCAGAGGTCGCGCTCGAGCGGTACGACACGGCGCTCGCGGTGTGGCGTGGCGCGGCGCTGGGTGGCGTACGCGGCGCGTTCGCCGACGCCGAGGTATCGCGCCTCACTGAGCTGCGGGAGCGGGTCGCAGAAGACCGCGCCGAGGTCATGATGACGTTGGGGCGGCACGCCGAACTCGTACCCGAGCTGAGGCGTCTGGTCGTCGAGCATCCGCTGCGCGAGCGGCCCCATGCCCAGCTGATGATGGCCCTATACCGGTCAGGGCGGTGCGGCGAGGCACTCGAACTCTATGCCCAGCTGCGGAAACGACTGGTCGAAGAGCTGGGGCTCGAACCGACGCCGCAACTGCAGCGTCTGCAGCAACAGATCCTCGCCGGCGATCCGGCGCTGCACCCGCCGGTCGCCGCAGTGCGGTCGCCCGCGTCGTCAGCCCGCCCGTCGTCGCCGGCGCCCAGACTGCCGGCGCGCCAACTGCCACCGGCCCCGGGACGGATCGTCGGCAGGGTGTCGGAGCTGGCGCAGCTCGACGCGCTCGCCGCGCGGTGCGATGGCCCGTTACTGGTGGTGGGCGCCGCCGGCGCCGGCAAGACCACCCTGGCCGTGCACTGGGCCCACCGCGTGATGGACCGATTCCCGGACGGCCAGCTGTTCCTGGACATGCACGGCTTCGACCCCGGTGCCCGCCTGTCGCCTGCGGACGCGCTGCCGCAACTGCTGCAGGCGCTGGGGGTGACGGCTGAGGAAATTCCGGTCGGGGTCGACGCGCTGACCGCCCTGTACCGCTCGGCCCTCGCGGGACGGCGGCTGCTGATCATCCTCGACAATGTGGCTGAGCCGGACCAGGTGCGACCACTGCTGCCCGGCGGCCCTGACTGTCTCGTCCTGGTCACCAGTCGGGATCGGCTCGGTGGCCTGGTGGCGCTGAACGGCGCGGGTCGCATGACGATCGACGTGCTGCCGCCGCTGGACGCGATCGAGGTGCTGGCCCACACGGCCGGCGCCGAGCTGATCGACGCGGATCCGGACGCCGCGGCCGCGCTGGCGAGGCTGTGCGGCCACCTTCCGCTGGCGTTGCGCATCGCCGCCGGCCGGCTCGTCGACCAGCCGTACCATTCGCTCCGCGGGCAGGTGGACGAGCTGACCCGACGCGGGCGGATGGCCGGCCTGCGGATCTCTGGTGACGGACGGGCGTCGGTCAGAGGTGCCTTCGACCTCTCCTACCGGGCGCTCCCGCGAGCGGCGCAGCGGCTCTTCCGGCTGCTGGGCCTCGTGCCGGCGCCGGCCGGGTGGTCGGCCGAAGCGGGTGCCGCGCTCGCCGGGCTGGCGGTGGACGACGCCGGCCAACTGTTCGACACCCTGGCCCGACTGCACCTGATCACGGCCTCCGCGGCCGGTCGGTACGGCTGTCACGACCTGCTGCTGGAGTACGCCGCGGAACTCGCCGCCGGCGATCCGCCCGCGCAACGGGACGCTGCTGTGGGCCGCCTGCTCGCCTTCTACCTGCACACCACCGATCAGGCCGCCGCCGCCATCGTCCCGGCCGTTTCCCGATTGCCCCGTCCACCGCTGCCGGCCGGCGTGGTGCCGGTGGTCTTCCCCGACGTGGCCGATGCCCGGCGGTGGATGATCGCAGAGTGGGAAAACGTGGTCGGCGGGCTGCGCCACGCGGCGGTACGGGGACTGCATCGCCTGGCCTGGCAACTCGCTGATGCGCTGCGCAGCCACCTGTATCTGACAGCGTCCCGGCCTCAGTGGCTGGCCATCGCCGAGACGGGCCTGGCCGCGGCGACCGCGGAGGGTGATGCGGTCGGCGAGGCGGCCATGCGCTTCTGCCTCGGCTTCCTGCGTTACCAGCTGGCGGAATTCGCGGAGTCGATCCGCGAGTATGAGCGCGCCGTGGAGCTCTACCGGCAGGCGGGATGGAAGCCGGGCGAATCCACGACACTGCGCAGCATGGGCGTGTCGCTGGCGAACCTGGGGCAGTTACGGCCCGCACTGGGCCGGTTCACGCAGGCGCTGGCGCTCGACCGCGAGATCGGCAACGAACCCGGGGAAGCGGCCGGCCTGCAAAACATCGCCGGAACCTACAAGGACCTCGGTGACCTGGAGCGTGCCGCGCGCTACCTCAGCGTGGCGATCCCGCTGCTGCGTCGGGTCGGTCGCCGGCCCGGCGAAGCGATAGCCCTCATCAATCTGGGGGAACTCCGGCGCGAGCAGGGCCGCCTCGACGAGGCCCTGGCCGCCGTCCACGGGTCGCTGGCGATCTGCCGGGAGATCGGGCTGCGCCAGGAGGAGGCGGAGGCGTTGATCACCGCGGCCGAGGTCCACCGCGACGCCGGACGGCGCCGAGAGGCGCACCGAACGCTGGAGCAGGCTTTGGACATCGCCCAGCTGACCGGTAACCCGCGACTGCAGATGCGCGCCCTCAACGGGCTGGCCAGCGTCGAGATTCGGGACGGCCGGGCGTCGAACGCGGTGGCCCGGCTCGACGCCGCGCTGGAGGTGGCGGCCCGCTCCGGTTGCAGCGGCGGACACGTCAAGGTCCTCCTCACCCTCTCCGAGGCCTACTGCGCGCTCGCCGACTACCAGTCCGCGCGCCACTACGCCTCCTGGGCCCTGAGCCTGGCCCGGGAATCAGGGGCGATGATCGAAATTGCCACCGCACACGACGCCCTGGCCGTGGTCTACCTCGGCCTGGGTAACCCCGACCAGGGCATCATCCATTGTCAGCAGGCCCTGCAGGCGCAGCGCCGGTCGGGCCAGCGCCGGGCGAAGCCCCGGACCCTGATGATGTTCCGGCGGGCCCGCCGGTTGCGCCGAGCGGCGAACTCGTCGAGCGGCGCGCCGGTCGCCAACGAATAGGGCCCTGCGGATCGCCGTCAATGCGTCGTCGGCTTGTTCCGCGTCCCGTAAATCGGGGACACGACGTTCTGCCGGCACCTGCCCTATGGTCCGCCTGGGCGGGGATCCCATTGATGGCATTGATGCGCCATCGGCTGCGCCCGAGGGGGAGGCCGTGATGAGATTTCGCGCACGCGGACGGAGACCAGGAGTCCGACTCGGTCAGTTGCCGACGGGCCGGATCGGCTACGGGCTGGCGGTCGGCCTGTCCGCGACGATGGTGAGCTCGCTGCTGGCCGGCGTGGTCTCACGCCCGGCAGAGGCGAAGCCGCCGGTGACCCAGGCGCAGCAACTGGCGGGGCCGTTGGAGCGCCCCGACGAGGCGGCGGCCGTGGTGACGGCACGGATGACCGGCAAGCGGGTCTTGATCAGCGGCCTGACAACGGAGACGACCGAGTTCTGGGCGTTGCCGTCCGGGTCGGTGGAGGCGACGCTCAGCACCGGGCCGGTGCGGATGCGCGACGACGAAGGTGACTGGGTGGACGTCGATCTGACCCTGCAGCGCAGGGCGGACGGCTCGGTGGCGCCCAGGGCGCACCCGGCCGGGTTGACGCTGGCCGGGTCGGCGGGACCGGGCGAGCACGTCCTGGTGTCGCTGGGCGCGGCGGGGCAGCGGTCGACGTTGGGCTGGTCGGGCGCGCTGCCGGCGCCGGTGTTGGAGGGGGCGAAGGCGACGTATCCGGAGGTGCGGCCGGGTGTCGACCTGGTCGTGTCGGCGACGCGTACCGGGTTTGAGCAGCTGTTGGTGGTGAAGGACCGCAAGGCCGCGGCGCAGGTGCGGCAGCTGCGGATGCCGTGGCACCCGTCGGGCGGGAAGGCGACCGCGGCGCGGGTCGGTGAGCTGCCGGCAGTGATGTGGGACGCGCAGGTGGACCCGGCCTCGGGTGAACACGTGCGGCGGGCGCGGGTGGACACCCGGCTGGACGGCGAGGGCGACCGGGCCGGGCTGATGCTGACGCCGGACGCGAAGTTCCTGACCGACGGGTCGACGGTGTACCCGGTGACGATCGACCCGTCGCAGTCGATCGGGCCGAATTTCGACACGTTCGTGCAGAACACGTTCACGACGGATCAGTCGACGACGACCGAGTTGAAGCTGGGCACCTACAACAGCGGGACGGACAAGGCGCGGTCGTTCCTCCGGTTCGACAACATGAGCTGGTTGTGGGGCAAGCAGGTGCAGTCGGCGACGCTGAGCCTGTGGGAACACCACTCGTACTCGTGCACCGCCCGGGAGTGGCAGGCGTGGCGGGTCGGTGACGTCACCAGCTCGGTGCGGTGGACGTCGCAGCCGACCTGGGTGCAGCAGATCGGCACCTCGACGCAGACGAAGGGCTACAGCAGCGCCTGCGCAGCCGGCTGGGTGACGATCCCGGTCACCGGCGCGTTCCAGACCACCTCGACCGGGCGCCTGGACAAGACGACCATCGGTATCCGGGCCACGAGTGAGACCGACAGCTACACCTGGAAGCGGTTCAACTCCAAGGAGGGCGCCCACCCGCCGTCGGTGACTATCACCTACCAGTCGGGGCCGCAGGTGACCGCGATGACGACCGCGCCGACGACGGTGTGCGCCACCGGGGCGCAGCGCCCGTACATTTCGACCCTCGCCCCGCAGCTGCGGGCGCAGATCACCGATTCTGCGGCGGCGTCGGTGTACGCCACCTTCGAGTGGCACGCGGTGGGCGGATCGTTGATCGGCTCGGCCACGGAGGGGCCGGGCGCGTCCGGGTCGTGGTTGTCGACCACGGTGCCCTACGGCGTGTTGGTCGAGGGCAACTCGTACGCGTGGCGGGTCCGCGGCAGCGACGGGTCGACGACCGGCTCGTGGTCGGCCTGGTGTGAGTTCACGGTCGACACGGAGGCGCCCGCGGTCGCGCCGACGGTGTCGTCGACGGTGTACCCGGCCGGGGACTGGGCCGGCGGAGCCGGCACCGCCGGTGGTTTCACGTTCGGCGCAGCCGGCGTCGGTGACGTCGCCGCCTACGAGTACGGGTTGGACGTCAACCCGCCGAATCAAGCGGTGAACGGGGCGAGCCTGGGCGGCTCCGCCAGCGTATCGATCATCCCGGCGTCAGACGGTCCGCACACCCTGTACGTGCGTTCCCGGGACCGGGCCGGCAACAGGTCGCCGATCCGCGCCTACGCGTTCTCGGTCGGTGGCGGCGCGGTGACCGGCCCGAGGACCGGTGACATCACCGCGGCGAAGACGGCGATCAGCGGGGTGGGCAGGTCCACCGCGACCGGGGTGACCTACCAGTGGCGGCGCGGCGACAGCGACGCGTGGGTGAACATTCCGGCCGGGCACGTCACGCTCGCGGCCGGGGGAGGGGCGGTGACCTGGCCGCTGTCGACCAGCGGCGGTGGGCAGTTCCCGAAGTTGAACTGGAACGTGGAGGCCACCCTCGCCGCAGTGGACGCCCAGTCGATCGCCCGTGACGGGCCGCTGCAGGTGCGCGGCGCCTTCGTCGGCGGTGCCGCGGCCAACTCGGCGCCGGTGAAGATGACCTTTGACCGGAATCAGGCGTCGGCGGCGAGCGAGAGGCTCGGTGCGGGCGAGGTGAACCTGATCACCGGCAACTTCACCCTGTCCAACACCGACGTGTCGGTGAACTCCTACGGCAGCGACCTGACCGTGAGTCGCAGCTACAACACCCGCCGGTCAACCGAGACGGACGGGGCGAACATGTTCGGCCCTGGTTGGGTATCCGGGCTGGCCGTCGAGGAGGCCGACGCCCCCTACACCTCGCTGACGGTGTTCGGGTCGCTCGCGCAGGTCGGCACGCCGGACGGCGACACCATCGGCTTCACCAAGCGGACCGCCACCGTCTTTGACCCGGAGATCGGGGCGGAGGAGCTGGGCCTGGCCTACAGCAGCGCCACCGACACCTACACCCTGTCGGACCAGAACGGCACGACGGTGAACTTCACCCGGATCACCGGGGCCGCGGCCGGCAGGTACGCACCCACCTCCGTGACGACGCCGGGCAGCAACCAGACCACCACCTACCAGTGGGAGCGGACGACCGTCAACGGGGCCGAGGTCGTCCGGCCGACCCGGATGCTGGCGCCGGTGCCGGACGGGGTCAACTGCGCCACCCTGACCCGGGGCTGCCGGGCGCTGACCTTCAGCTACGCCACCACCACCACGGCCACCGGCACCACCGAGACCAGTTGGGGCGACTACCTTGGCCGGGTCAGGGAGATCTCCTTCGTCGCCTGGGACCCGGACCTGTCCAAACCAGCCCTGCGTACGGTGGCGGTGGCCCGGTACGCGTACGACAACGCGGGCCGCCTGCGGGCGTCGTGGAATCCCCGCGCGGACTGGGTCGACGCAGGTGCGACCCGGCACCGGTGGGACACCTACAGCTACCACTCCGACGGGGTGCTGGCCACGGTCAAGCCCTCCGGCGAGGAGCAGTGGCAGTTCAGCTACACCACGATCCCGGGTGACCCGGGCGCGGGCCGGTTGCACAAGGTGACCCGGTCGGCGTTGTCCGCCGGTACCGCCACCAGCACTGTCGTCTACAAGGTGCCGCTGTCGGGTTCGGGCGCGCCGAACGACCTGTCGCCGGCGCAGACCGCCCGCTGGGGTCAGCCGGAGGCACCGACCGACGCGACGGCGATCTTCCCGGCCAACCAGATACCGAACGGTAACCCGGTGACCGGTGCCCTGCCGTCGTCGTGGGAATGCGCCACGGTGACCTACCTGGACGCCAACGCGCGCCAGGTCAACGCCGCCGCGCCGGGCGGACACCTCACCGCCAGCTGGTACGACGAGTTCGGCAACACGGTCGGGTCGCTGACCGCCGCCAACCGGGCCGCCGCGCTCGCCGACCAGCCCAACGACGACGCGGCACGGGAGGCGGCACTCGCCGCGGCCTATTCCACCCGCAATGTCTACAGCGCTGACGGGAAGCGGTTGCTGTACACGCTCAACCCCGAACGGGACGTGACGCTCGGCAACGGCAGCACGGTACGCGGCCGACCGGTGACGCTCAACACCTATGACGAGGGCGCGCCGGTCGGCACCGCCTACGACCTGGTCACCACGGAGAAGGCCGTGGTGCGTTACTGGGACGCCAAGGGCGCCGAGGTCGACGCCGAGCTGCGGACGACGACCACCAAGTACGACTGGTCGCTGCGTCAGCCCACCATGTCCACCGTGGATCCGGGTGGGCTGGGCCAGGCGACCCGTACCTACTACGACGTCGGCACCGGATTGGAGGTCATGAACACCAATCCGGCCGGCGGCACCAGCATGAACACGCCGGCCACCACCCGCATCATCAACTACCGGGCCACCGCCGGTTCCGGCTACCCGGAGTGTGACCTGCGGCCGGAGTGGGCGAACCTGCCGTGCCGGAGGCAGCCGGGCGGGCAGGCCGCCAGCGGGCCGGAGGTACCGGCCACCGTGACCACCTACGACATGTTCAACCAGCGGCGGGTGGTCACCGACAAGACCAGCGCCGGCACGCTGCGGACCACCACCACGACCTACGACAGCGCGGGCCAGCAGTATGAGGTCACGGTCGCCGGCCCGGGCACGACAATCCCGGTGCAGCGCAGCGTCTACGACCCGGCCACCGGCAAGCTGGTGCGCAGCCAGTCGATCATCGGCGGCCTGGTCACCGCGCAGGTCATCCGCCAGTACGACACCCTCGGCCGCCTGACGTCGTACACCGACGCCGACGGCAACCGGTCGACCACCACGTACGACCTGCTCGGCCAGGTGGCGACCAGCAACGACGGCAAGGCCACCCGCACCTACACCTACGACGGAGGCACCGAGCGGCGCGGCCTGCTCACCTCGGTGAACGACAGCCAGGCCGGGGTGTTCACCGGCACCTACAACGCGGACGGCAAACTGGTCTCGGAAACCTGGCCCAACCGTGTCGTGGTCAACCGGGAGTACGACAACAGCGGCACGGAGGTCGGACGGTCGTACACCAAGACCGGCTGTGGCACCGCGGACTGCACCCTCTACCGCGAGTCGACCAAGAGCTCGGCCCACAACCAGGTACGGGTGCACAACTCCACCCTGTCCTCCCAGGAATACACCTACGACCAGGCCGGCCGGCTGGCCCAGGTCCGCAACTACCTCGGAGAACGTTGCACCACCCGGACGTACACCTACGACCCGACCAGCAACCGCACCGGGTTGGCCGAGTACGCCCCGGCGTCCAACGGCGGCTGCCAGAGCGGCACCGCGGCTTACTCACAAACCTGGAGTTACGACACCGCGGAGCGGGTCAACACCGCCGGCTACGCCTACGACACGCTCGGCCGGACGATCACCGTGCCGGCCGTCGACACCGGCAACCCGGCCGGCGGTAAGGCGACCATCACCTACCATGCCAACGACCGGGTTGACACCGTCACGCAGGACGGACGCACCACCGACTACCTGTTCGACGTCGACGGCGAACGGGTCCGCTCCTGGACCGACAACCTCTCCGACGACGTCGTCACCCTGACCAACCATTACGACGGCGACGAGGACAGCCCCGCTTGGACCGACGAAGCGCCGGGCCTCTACACCCGGATCGTCCACGGGCTCAGCGATGTGGCCGGTATCCGCGACAGCGGCACCGGCCTGGTCGAATGGCAGATCACCAACCTGCACGGCGACGTGGTCGCCACCATCGACGGCAACGACGCCGGCCTGAGCAGCACGGGTGAGGCTACGGAGTACGGCATCCCGCTGGACCCGACCAAGCTCGGCGAGCAACGCTACGGCTGGCTCGGCGCCTACCAGCGCGCTGCCGACGCGACCAGCGGCATCATGCTGATGGGGGTGCGCCTCTACAACCCCGTCACCGGACGCTTCCTCCAGGTCGACCCGGTGGCGGGCGGCAGCTGCGGCCGCTACGAGTACACCTGTGCCGATCCCGGCAACAAGCTGGATCTCGACGGCAAGTGGTCCTTCTGCTCGTCGTTGTGCCAGCTCGGCAGGGGGTTGAAGGCCTGGGGCAAGAGGATCAAAAAGAGGGCCCCGCGGTACATCAGGGCTTGCGTCGGTCTCGGCGGAATCGCGATGGGCGGCGAGCGGATCAAGAAGGGGCCGTTGAAGCTCTGGGGCGGCGGCGGCTGGGTCCGTACGGGTTGGGCCGGCTGCGCCGTCGGTGTGGCTGGTCTGTACGGCCGGCGTCACGGCTGGTGGTAGACGCATGACACGGCCGGCCGGGCCGCCCGATGAGCGGCCCGGCCGGTCGCACCACCACCGTCCCCGTACCACCCCGCGGACCTTCGGCACCTGTCGTGGCACCTGGTACACCGGGAACGATTCAGGCGAGCCGCGGCGTGGATCGGCGCCGGCACCAACCTGTCGTCCTGATCGTCAGTGCCTCAGGAACGCGAGGAAGACGAGGAACGCCGCCGCTGCCAGCGCCGCGCACAGCATCAGGAGATACCAGGTTCGGCGTTGACGGGTCATCGCGGCGGGGGTCGCGCCGGGCACGCCGCCACCGAGCTGGGGGCGGGCGGGTATCGGGTGGTCTTCCCGCGTGGGCTGCGGTTCAGGCCTTGTGGTGCCGAGCGCCCCGGTCAGCGTTGGGTCAGCACCTGGTGCGGTCGGCGGCGCGCCCGGCGTTGCGATGGTCGGCCGGGCGTGGCGCAGCCGGGCGGTGCTCGCCGCGGCGGCCCACCCGATGGTCGCGGTCATCAGGGGCAGCGCCATCAGGTAGAACGTGGCCTGGTCGCCGAGGTTGTCGTCGATGACCTGGGCGGGCGTCCAGCCGTCGCTCGGATCATGTCCGGCTGCGCCGAGGACCGCGACGGCGAGGACCCCGTACAGGTAGATGCTCAGGGCGGCGGTCACGGCAGCCAGCCGTGCGGCGCGTCGGCCGACGGCGGCGCTGCCGCCCCACAATGTGCCGCCCACCCCGACCACGATGGGCGCCAGGATCAGCAACCACCCATGCGACCAGAGTGAGTTGAGCCATCGACTGAAGGTGAACCCGCCGACCGCCAGCCAGGTCGCCGCGACGAGCAGGCCGCCGACCAGTCCGGGAGCGGCCACCCCTGGGCGGCGCAGCAGCGCGCTGCCGCCAAGGATGTAGCCGATCAGGACCAGCAGCAGGACCGACGCCCCCGCCCAGGTCCAGCCGTCGGCATGAAGCCGGTAGTGGACGTGCGTGTAGAGGGTGAGCCCGGCGGCGCCGGCCGCGACCGCCATCAGCGCCCCGAGGGCGGCGGCGGCTCGCCCCCAGGGCGGCATGATTACGGCGGCAGCGACACAGCCGAGGGCGAAACGCCACCGTTGCGCCCGGCCGTCGAGACGGTCCAACTCGCCGATCATCGCCTGGCCCCACGGCTCCCGCTCCGCCGCGAGCAGGCCGACGGCCCAGCCCAGCAGCCGGGCCGGAGCGTCCTGGCTCAAGACCGGGTCGCCCGCGGCGGCCAGGAGGCGGCGGCGGATCAGGGCCACCGCGATGCCTATCACGAAAATGCAGAACAGTGGCATGACGCCTCGCTCAGACGCAGGTTGGGGCGCGGCGCGCTGCGGTCGGCCCGGGCGGCGGCGGGAAGTCCCGCCAGATATTCCCGGCCGGCCCCGGTGAGCCGGTAGAGGTGACGGGGTGGCCGGCCCTCCGGGCCGGGTTCCCAGGTCGCCTCCAGCAGGCTGCGGTCGGCCAGGCGGACCAGGATCGGATACAGGGAGCCGGACTTCAGGTGGACCTCGGTGGCCAGGTCGTAGCCGTAGCGCCACCGCGACGGGTCGGCCGCCAACGCTCGCAGGACGCTGATCGCCTGCGTGGACAAGGGTCGGTTACGCCGCATGACCGTTAACTCTACTCATGTAGCGGAAAGGGGCAAGGGCTCTTCCTCGGCGGCTTGTCCCACTGCTCCGATGCCTCATGGGTCATGGTGTTGCCCAGGCTGCAGTGGGACGACGAGCGGGTACCGCAGCCCAGGGCCTGGCGCTGTTCGATGCTCTGGCCTCGGCCGAGAAGACGCTGCACGCCAACCCCGGCAAGCACGGGGAGATTCCGGCCTTCGAGATGGACAGCACGCTGCGGTTTTTCGCCCGGCACCTCGGCTGATACCGCCACCCGCAGGCCGCGGCGCGCCGATCGGGATCAGCTCCCGATCGGCGCGTTCAGCGAACACCGGTCGGCGTGGCCTCAGGGCTTGCGGGCTACGGCACCGTACGCGTCGATTCCCTCCGCGTCGGCGTCGTCCGGGCGCCACAGCGGAATGGGAACCAGGCCGGGCTCCACCATCGTGAGCCCCGCGAAACAGGTGGCGAGCTCCTCCGGGCTGCGCAGGAGGTACGGGACACCGCCGCTCTCGGCCAGCCGCCGGGCGCCGGCGACCACCGCCGGGCTGGTGTTGGTGCCGTCCCACAGCACCAGGTGGCTGCCGGACGTGGTGGCGTCCATCGTTCGCTGGACGATCGAGCGCACCACGTCCAGGTCGGGCTCGTAGCCCAGCACACCCATGAACATCACGGCGATCGGCTGGTCGAAGTCCAGCGTGCGCGCCGCCTCGGCGAGAATCCTCTCCGGGTCGTGGTAGTCGGCGGGCACGTACGTGGTGACGCCTTCGGAGGTCCTGCTGGTGAGCAGAGCCCGGGCGTGCACGAGGACCATCGGGTCGTTGTCCACGTAGACGATCCGTGACTCGGGCGCGACCTCCTGGGCGACCGCGTGGGTGTTCTGCATCGTGGGCAGCCCGGTGCCGATGTCCAGGAACTGCCGGATGCCCGCCTCGGCGGCCAGAAACCGCACGGCCCGCACCAGGAACCGGCGCGACTGCTGCGCCATGACGACGATCTCCGGGTAGACCTCGGCCACGGCGTCACCGGCCGCCCGGTCGGCCTTGAAGTTGTCCTTGCCGCCCATCCAGTAGTTCCAGATCCGCGCCGCGTGCGGCACGTCGGACTGGATCTCCGCGGCGAGTTCGACACTCGGGCCAGCCATGCCAGGCTCCTATCGAAGGGTTTGTCGGACCGTGGGCCACCTCTGCGGTACGACCGGCATCGTACCCATTTCTCATCCACTGTCGACGGTGCCGTTGATCTGTGGCCAAGGACACGAGCGGCCGACTTGGCCCGCCACTCAGCTGATCATGTACCGTGACCTGCGTGAACACTGTGCCGTCGTTGGACCGGACCCCGCTCGCGGTCCGTGTCGTCGCCGCGCACCGTATCTGCGGTTGTTGACGCTCTGACACCCCGGCTTGCGCCCGTGGCTTTCGCGCCAGGATGCCCGCCCGCCGTCGACAACGTCTGATTCCTCCCTATTTTGGCACTTCACCTCACCGCGTCTCCGCGCCCGCGCGACGCGGGTTCCGTCTGCCTGGAGTAAGCACATGACTACGCACCGGCCCCCGACCGGCCTACCCCTCGCCCGCCGGTTGCGCCCGCTCGGCGCGCTCGCCGTCACCGTCACCGCCGCGGTGCTGCTCGCCTCCTGCGGCTCGTCGACGAGCCCCGGGGCGACGGGCGCCGTCGACCCCGACGCGACGATCACGGTCGGTTCGCTGAGCGAGCCGACGACGCTCAACACGGTCAAGGGCGGCAACACCGGCCACGCCCAGGTGCTGCTGCGCAACGTCGTCGAGGGGCTCACCGTGCTGACCGACGAGGGCAAGGTCGAGCCCCTGCTGGCCAAGTCGTGGGACGTGTCGCCGGACGGCACGGCGTACACCTTCCACCTGCAGCCCGGCGTGACGTTCTCCGACGGCACCCCGCTGACGGCCGGCGACGTGGTGGCCGCGCTCAAGCGGGTGACGTCCGACGAGTCGACCAGCGCCCGCAAGAAGAACCTCTCGATCATGAAGACGATCGAGGCGCCGGACGACGGCACGGTCACGGTCACCCTGTCGACGCCGTCGCAGTCGTTCCTGTTCTACCTCACCAGCACCGGCGCGGCCGTCACCAAGCCCGACGCCGGCAACCCGGACACGACGGTGATCGGCACCGGCCCGTACACCGTGACCTCCTGGAAGCAGGGTGACTCCATCACCCTCACCCGCAACGACACGTACTGGGGCACGAAGGCCAGCAACAAGCAGGTGGTGTACCGCTTCTTCACGGACGCCACCGCCGAGAACAACGCGCTGCTCGCCGGCCAGCTCGACCTGGTGACCCAGGTCACCTCGCCGGACATGCTCACCCAGTTCGACAATCGGCCCGAGTTCACCGTCGTCGAAGGCACGTCGACGACGAAGGAGCTGTTCAACTTCAACGACGCCATCGCCCCGTTCAACAACCCCGACGTGCGGCACGCCATCCGGCAGGCCATCGACCGCAAGGCGCTACTGACCGCGGTGTGGGCCGACCGGGGCCAGATCATCGGCTCGATGGTGCCGCCCACCGACCCCTGGTACGAGGACCTGACCAGCATCGACGACCACAACGTGACCGGCGCCAAGCAGCTGCTGGCCCAGGCCGGGTACGCGAACGGGCTGTCCTTCACCGTCGACTACGTGCCGTCGGACGCGATGAACATCATCGCGCAGGGGCTGAAGAGCCAGCTCGCCCAGGCCGGCATCACCATCACGCTGAACCCGGTCGACGACGCGACCTGGACCGACAAGGTCTACAAGAACCACAACTTCCAGGCCACCCTCATGGACCACGTCAACCAGCGCGACCTGGTCTGGTACGGCGACCCGAACTTCTACTGGCAGTACGACAACCCGCAGGTGCAGCAGTGGGTCAAGGACTCCGAGACCGCCGCGACGCCCGACGAGCAGACCGCCCTGCTGAAGAAGGTGGCCCGGCAGATCTCCGAGGACGCGGCGAGCGCCTGGCTGTTCCTCGACCCCGCCATCAAGGTCGCCAGCACCTCGGTCAGCGGGTACCAGAAGAACAACACCACGGACAGCTTCTATGTCGCGCCGATCACCAAACGCTAGCCGACAAGCAGTGCTCGGCTACCTCGCCCGCCGGGTCGCCTGGCTGCTCGGCTCGCTGTTCGTCGCGGGCTCGGCGGTGTTCTTCCTGCTCCGGGTCCTGCCGGGTGACCCGGCCGTCACACTGCTGGCGGTCGGGTCCTCCCCGGACCAGATCAGTACGATCCGGCACCAACTCGGCACCGACCGGCCGGTGCTGACGCAGTACGGCCACTGGCTGGGCGACCTGGTGACCGGAAACCTGGGGAACAGCCTGTTCACCCAGACGCCGGTGCTCGACCAGATCGTCGGCCGGCTCCCGGTCACCGTACCGCTGGCGCTGAGCGCGTTCGTGCTGTCGATCGTCGTGGCCGTACCCATCGGGGTGTTCGCGGCGGTACGGCGACGCGGTCTGCTCGGGGTGGCGGTCTCGACGCTGACGCAGCTGGGGATCGCGCTGCCCATCTTCTGGATCGGGATCGTGGTGGTCTGGCTCGTCGCGGTCCAGTGGCGGGCGCTGCCGCCGGGCGGGTTCCCCCGCACCGGCTGGCAGGAGCCGGGGGCCGCGATCCAGTCGCTGGTCCTGCCGGTGGCGACGCTGACGATCGCGCAGGGATCGGTGCTGGTGCGCTACGTACGCTCGGCGACGCTCGACGTGCTCAGCCAAGAGTACGTGCGCACCGCCCGCTCCCTCGGATACAGCCTGCCGCGGGCGCTGTGGCGACACGGACCACGCAACGGCGCGGCGGCCGTGATCCAGATCCTGGGCATCCTGCTGGCCAGCTCCCTGCTGGGCACCGTGGTCATCGAGAGCGTCTTCGCCCTGCCCGGCCTGGGCTCGCTGCTGCTGACCAGCGTGAAGGCCCGCGACCTGCCGATCGTGCAGGGCGCGGTCTTCCTCATGACGGCGACCGTGCTGGTCGTGGGGCTCGTCGTGGACCTCGTGCAGCGGCTGGTCGACCCCAGACTGCGAGCACGGGCATGAGCACCCCGGTGGTCGAGGCGGTCGACACGGTCACGGCACCCGCCACCCGGCGACGCCCCGGCTGGCGCTCGCCCTCGCTCGTGGTCGGCGCGGCGCTGCTGCTGACGGTCCTCGCCCTGGCGCTGGGGTCGCTGCTCTGGTCCCCGTACGCGCTGGACCACACCGACCCGGCAGCCCGGCTGACGGGCCCGTCCGCACAGCACTGGGCGGGCACCGACCGGCTGGGCCGTGACCAGTTCACCCAGCTGATGCTCGGTGCGCGCACCGCCGTGTGGATCGGGCTGGCCTCGGTCGCGGTGGCGTTCGCCATCGGCGTCCCGCTCGGTCTGCTCGCGGCGTCCACCGGCCGGTTCGTCGAGAACGCCGTCATCGCAGTGATCGACATCGTGATCGCCTTCCCGACCCTGCTGCTGGCGATGCTGCTGGTCACCGTGTACGGCGCGTCGACAGCGGTGGCGATCAGCGCGATCGGGATCGGCGTCTCCGCCGAGGTGGCCCGACTGACCCGGATCTCGGCGAGTCGGGTGTTCACCCAGGACTACGTCCTCGCCGCGCGCACCTGTGGCACCAGGCCACTGATGATCCTGGTCCGGCACGTCCTGCCCAACATCTGGCCCACCCTGCTCGTGCAGGCCACCCTCGCCTTCGGCGTCGCCGTCATCGCCGAGGCGTCGCTGTCGTACCTGGGGCTCGGCACACCGCCGCCCGCGCCGTCCTGGGGCCGCATGCTCCAGGAGGCGCAGTCGACGGTAAGCGTGGCCCCGTGGAACGTCCTGCTGCCCGGCCTCGCCGTCGCCGTCACGGTCGTCGGGATCAACCTGCTCGGCGACGGCCTGCGGGAAGTCCTCGACCCGCAGCTACGCCAGGAGAGACGGGCCGCTCAACGATGACCATCCTGGAGACCAGCGGGCTGACCGTCACCCTCGACGGGCAACCGCTCGTGCACGACGTCTCGTTCGGCCTCGCCGCACACGACCGAATCGGCCTCATCGGCGAATCCGGCTCCGGCAAATCCCTCACCGCACTGGCGCTGCTGGGACTGCTGCCGCCCGGCATGCGCACGAGCGGCCGCATCCTCATCGACGGCCAGGACCACCTCGGCGCACCGGACCGGCAGTGGCAGCGAGTACGCGGCCGTACCGCCAGCATCGTGTTCCAGGAGCCCCAGACCGCCCTGGACCCGCTGATGCCGGTCGGCCGCCAGATCGCCGGCCCGCTGCGACTGCATCAGGGCCTCAACCGCAGCGACGCCGAACGCCGCGCGATCGAGTGGTGCGACCGGGTGCACCTGCCCGACCCGGCACGACTCGTCCGGGCGCTGCCGCACGAGCTATCCGGCGGCCAACGACAGCGGGTGGCCCTGGCGATGGCCCTCGCGTGCCGGCCTCGGATCCTCATCGCCGACGAGCCGACCACCGCGCTGGACGTGACCGTGCAGGCGCAGATCCTCGCCCTGCTCGACGAGCTGATCGCTGAGACCGGCGTGGGGCTGCTGTTCATCAGCCACGACCTGCCGGTCGTCGCCGGACTTGCCCGCCACCTCCTGGTCATGCGCAACGGCCGGCTGGTCGAATCCGGCCCGGTCGACGACGTGCTGCGCCGGCCCCGCTCCGGCTACGCCCGGCAGCTCGTCGCGAGCGCCGCAACGGTGACCCGGCTGGCCCGCCCCGCCGCGCGCGAGGAGAAGAAGCAGTGAACGATCCGATTCTCAGCGGACACCAGCTCACCCGACGATTCCCCGGCCGCACCCACCTGGCGCTCGACCAGGTGGACGTCACCGTACGGGCGGGGACCAGCCTCGGCATCGTCGGCGAGTCGGGCGCCGGGAAGTCGACCCTGCTGCGGCAGCTGCTCGGCGTGGACCGCCCCACCTCCGGCGAGGTCCGCTTCGCCGGCCAGCCCCTCGACCGGGTCCGACAGCGCGAGTTCCGCCGGCAGGTCCAGGTCGTCTTCCAGGACCCCCGCTCGTCGCTGAACCCCCGCATGTCCGTCGCGTCGATCGTCGCCGAGCCACTGCGTTCCCTGCACATCGGCGCGAACCGCGCGGCCCGCGCCGAGCGCGTCGCCGAGGTGCTCACCTCGGTGGGGCTGCGCCCGGAAGACGGGCGGCGCTACCCGCACGAGTTCTCCGGCGGCCAGCGCCAGCGCATCGCCATCGCGCGGGCGCTCGCGCCGGCCCCGCGGGTCCTGCTCGCCGACGAGCCCGTCAGCGCCCTCGACGTCTCGGTCCGCCTGCAGATCATCGACCTGCTGAAGGATCTCGTCGACCGGCTCGGCCTCACGCTGGTGCTGGTCTCGCACGACCTGGCGATCGTCAGCCAGCTCTGCCCGGAGGTGCTCGTCATGCGCCACGGCCGCGTCGTCGAACGCGGCCCGACCGTGGACGTGCTGACCAACCCCGCCCACGACTACACCCGCGCCCTGCTGGCGGCCATCCCGCAACTGCCGCCCGACCTGATGGAGGAACCGTGACCTTTGCCGATCAATGGCAGCTCTGGCACGCCGAGCGCGAGGCGGTCGTCTCGGCGCCGGGCGGTGACCTCACGCTGACCGGCACCCACTGGCTGACGGGGCCGACGCGAATCGACGGAATCCCCGGCACCTGGCATACCGACGGAACCGACGTGCGGGTGTCCGACGCCGACGGCCTGCTCGTCGACGGCGTACCGGCCGCCGAGGGTCGGCTGCGCCCCGACCAGCGGCTCATGGTGGGCGACATCGAGCTGAAGATCATCGAGCGCGGCGGCGACCTGGCGGTACGGACGTACGACCCGCACGCGCCGGCGGTGCGCCGGTTCGCCGGCATCGACGCGTACGCCCCCGACCCGGCCTGGGTGGTGACCGCCGACTTCACCCCGGCCGACGCCGACCAGACGCTGCGCACCGAGCACAGCCACGCCGACCGGCTGGCGGACTACCCGGTCGTCGGCACGTTCACCTTCACCGTCGACGGCCAGCACGCCGAGTTGGTCGCGCTGTACACCGGCCACGAGGGTAAAGCGCACATCTCCTTCCGCGACGCCACCAGCGGACGGGAGAGCTACGGCGCGGCCCGCTTCCTGTTCCTGCCCCTGCCGGCAGCGGCGGGCCCGGTGACGCTGGACTTCAACCGGGTCACCCTGCCGCCGTGTGCGTTCTCCGACGCCTTCGTCTGCCCGCTGCCGCCCCCGGGCAACGTACTGCCGTTCGCCGTGCGGGCCGGCGAGAAGGCGGTGCTCGAACAGTCAGCAGGGTAGGCCTACAAATCAGTTGCGGATGGCATCGCGCACATCGGACTGTCGGGGCGAGGCCCAGGCGGTGGTGCGCAGCTTGTAAGAGCAGGGGTTGTGATGGCCTGCTCTACTGGTGGGGTGCGGGCCTTCTCCTTCCACCTTGCCTTGCTAACAGCGGGCGTGATGACGGCAGGGACCGGACTCATGGTCGCCTTGGGATACGTCGAGCTGCCAGGGCCCTTCAACGAAGGGATGTTGGGTGCGGTGGCCGGGGTAATGATCGGGGCGGGCTTCCGCCGTTGGAGGAAGTACCGCTCCTCGGGCTTGGAGCACACACGGGGCACACGACAGCGTGAAACGTCGGCAACCAGCAACCAATGAGGTGAGCCGAAGACGTGACGTGACCAGCCTCTCGGCCAGGCCGCCGCAGGTCACGGAAGGGCGGATCTAAGTTCCGCTTCAACGTCTGACGGCTCCCGAATCGCTGTGAACGTCAGGATCGGGCAGGCGCTCGTTCGCACGGCCCGCCAAAGGCGGATGGTCGTCGGTCGCGGACGGCTTGTGGGGGAGGAGAGCCAGCCCGGCGGCGACTACACCGAGGGCGATGGTCGCTGCGGCGCACAGCAGGAGCGTTTGGCGGGCACCGATGCCGGCCGTCAGCGGGCCGCCAAGCATGGTGCCCAGTGGCACCGCCAGGACGGTGACAGCGCTGTTGGCGGCCAGGGCTTGGGGGCGTTTCGTGGTGGTGGTGCGTTGGAACAGTGCCATCGACGTGGACATGTATGGAGCCCAGATGAGGCCGGCGAGGGCGAAGGCCGGCAGAGACAGGCCGACGGGCGTATCCAGACCGAGAGGCAGCATGGCGACGCCGAACCCGATGACGATGCCGATGGTAGTGGGCCAGAGCTGCCAGCGGTGCAGGTAGCCGGTGGCGAGGCCGCCGAGGAGGGAGCCGGCACCGAATGCCGTGTAGTACAGCCCGAGGGTCGTTGCGGAGGCGTGTAGATCCTCGGTGATGAGGATGGGCATGGCTACGTAGAACGGGCCGAAGAGTAGGAAGAACCCAAAGGCCAGCGCTAGTAGGCCGAGCAGAGATCGGTTGTGGCGGATGATCCCGAAGCCTGCTGTACGAGACGTGGCAGTGTTCGTTGGGCCTGTATTCCTTTCGGCGGGAACGGCGAGGCGGTAGGTGAGCGCCAGGACAGCGAAGGTCGCTGCGTCGATCGCGATAACCCACACCGGACCGACCCAGCTGATGAGGATGCCCGCCAGCGGGGGACCGATGATGGTGGCGGCGTCGCCGATGATGCCGAGCACCGCGTTGGCCGGCAGGTGGTGTCGTTCGGGCAGGAGTTCGGCGACCAGGGTGAAGCGCCCGGCGGAACCCCAGGAGCGCAGCAGCGAGGCCGCGGCGAGGAAGGCCACGTAGAGGCCGATGCTGAGCGCTCCGACAAGGTGGGCAGCGGGGATCGCCGCGAGAGCGGCGGCCCGCAGGATGGCGTCCCACCTGGCGAGCTGGGCACCGCCTCGGCCGCTCAGATACCGGCCGAAGACCATGGTTCCGGCGGCACTGGGCAGGGTGTATGCCGCCACCGCGATCGCGGTCCAGGTGCCGCGCTGGCCCGAGGGTGCCAGCTGTAGTGCCAGCCAGGTCACCGCGATCAGCGCCATGCCGTCGCCGAGAGCGGACACCGCCAGTCCGGGCAGGACCCGTCGCAGCAGGGGGTGGCTGACCACTGGCCAGTAGGGCGAGGAACGCGGGAAACGGGACGTCACTGTCTCGGGCGGCATGGTGCCACCCGACGCGACGCAGTTCGCTCGAAGCAACGAAATCGGCCGAGGGCAGAAGGTTAAGCTCCGCCCCGGCCGGCGGGGCAGGCCTTGTTCCTCTTCTCTTCGGGCAGGCGATGGGCCAGGCCGTCAGACGGGCATGACGAACGACGACCAGCGGCGACCACGTTTGCGCACTTAACCGAGCGTGGCTAGCTCTTCGGCCCGCGCCACGCCCCTCGGGCTTACCTGTAGTCGGTGAACTGCTGACCCCTGCTCTGGGGCTATCGGTACTGCCGACTGCAACGCCGACAGCTACGGGGGACACATCGCCGGACGACACGAGTCGGATGGACGGATGACCGAGGTGGCAGACGGGTGCGGATCGCGCGATCCGCGCTGGGGTCGGTCACGAGCGTGGCGCTACGTGTTTATCCGACAGTCAAATGTCAAGGGTTACGGTCGCCCTCGGGCGTTACGAACGTTCCGCGTCCGGTGAAGGTCACCACCCGGCCTTCCTCACGTAGCGCGTCGAGCGCGGCCCGCACGGTGCCGCGCGCTACGTCGTAGGTCTGTGCCAGCGTCACCTCGCCAGGGAGCTTGTGCCCGGGCGGCCACTCCCTGCTGTCGATCTTCGCTCGGAGCGCGTCGGCCACTTGTTCAGCGAATGAGCGCGGTGACCAAGGGTCGATCATTCCCACAGGCTTCCACCTGTCCAGCCGCACCAGGCTGTCTATGCTGTTCGCTCTATCGACAGGGTGGACAGGTTGGACAGGTTCGGGTTAGTGTCGGGACACGCATGAAGCGCGGCCCGAGCACCGGGCCCACCCGTGGCAGGTGCGGGGGTCGGATGACCAGTGCAGGCCCGGCCGCCGTGCCGTCGACGAGGTCCGAGGGGAGATCCGGTGCGACGTGTCTCGTACGAGGAATACCTGCTCGCCGCGGCGATGACTCTCGCGCGGCGGCATCGGCCGGTGTGGTGTTGGCGGCGGTGGCGGCGGGTCTGCCGGTGTGGAACGGAGCTGCCGTGTCGTGCCCGACACCGGATTCCGATCAATCGTGGTCACTGGCCGGGGGAGGGGGAGTGGTGAACGCCGGGCAGGTCGGTGGCGACGTGACCGGGGATGAGCTGCCGATCGGCCGGCGGGTGGCGCGCTGGCGGGTGCGACAGCGGATGACGCAGCAGATGCTCGCGGACCGGCTCGGCAAGTCGAAGAGCTGGGTGGACAAGGTTGAGCGCGGTGCCCGCGTGTTGGACAAGTACTCGGTGATCCAGGAGATCGCCACGGTTCTGCGGGTCGATCCGGCGATGCTGCTCGGCCAGCATCGTCCGTCGCCGCCGGTGCTCCTGGTCGCGGTGGACGGGGTGCGTGCCGCGCTCGCTCGCTACGACGCGGCACGGACCGGTGAGCCCGGCGACCCGGTGTCGGTGACCGAGTTGGGGCGGCAGGTCGGGCATCTCTGGTTGACCTATCAGCACGCGGACTATCCTCAGGTTCTTCGGACGCTACCGGGGCTGCTGGACGCCGCTCAGCGCCTGCACTCGGTCGACCCGGTGCACGGGATGCAGCTGCTGGTGTCGGTCTACCGGATCATGTCGTCAGTGCTGGTCAAGCTCGGTGAGGCCGACCTCGGGTGGTTGGCCGCCGACCGGGCGGTTGCCACGGCGGGTGACGATCCGGTGCTGGCGGGTGCGGCGGCCGTGTCGATCGGGCACGCACTCCGGGCGTTGGGCAGGGGGCGGTTGGCGATGGCGGCGACGGTTGCCGCCGCCCACCGCATCGCACCCGTGCGGCTGCCCGAGGGCTCGGGCAAGCTGGCGGTGCAGGGTGCGTTGTTGCTCCAGGCCGCGTTGGCCGCCGCCGGCTGCGTCGAGGGGCGCCGCGTCGAGGAACTGACCGACCAGGCTATCGAGATCGCGGCGTGGGTCGATGCCCGCGAGGACCCTCATCAAACCAGTTTCGGGCTCGTCGCCGTCGAGCTGGCCAGGATCGTGGCGGCGGTCGAGTTGGGCAATGCCGAGGAAGCGGTGTATCGCCACGAGCAGGCGATCCGGCGGGAGGCGTGGCGGCTGCTCCCGGCCGAATACCGGGCCGCGTATCTGGTGGACGCCGCGCGGGCGTACCTCCAGGTCGGTGACCTGCGTGGCGCGGGGCGCGTGCTGGTCGACGCGGATGGGATCGCGCCGGCCGAGGTCCGGTGTCGTCCGGCGGCGCGTACGGTGATCGCCGAACTCGCCCGGAGCCACCTGGCACCGGCCGGCGTGGCGCGCTTGGCGACTCTGGTCGGCCTGACCCGGTGACCGCCTGGCCTCAACTCCTGCCAGGGCGGGCGATCGGCCGGCCAGGGCGGTGGCTCGGGGGCCAGGAGACCTGGGTAGTTTCCCTGTTATGACTGATGACACCCTCCGCTCGGTGGAGATCGAGCGCGCCAGCGTCGGGCAGTACGTCGTGCGGAACGTCCGCGGCGGATCGTTGCCGATGGGCGCGGGTCAGGATGCCAGCTTCACGCCGGTGGAGCTGCTGCTGGCTGCCATCGGCGGCTGCAGTGCGATAGATGTGGACCACATCACCAGCCGCCGTGCCGAGCCGACCCGGTTCTCCGTCGAAGTCACTGGCGACAAGATCCGGGACGAGGCCGGGGGAAATCGGATGGAGAACCTCAGGGTCGAGTTCACCGTGACGTTCCCGGTGGGCGCGGACGGTGACAGCGCGCGTGAGGCGCTGCCCCGGTCGCTGCAGCAGTCGCACGACCGGCTCTGCACCGTCTCTCGTACCGTCGAACTTGGCACTCCCGTCTCGATCGTCGACGCCGCTGGTTCCACCGGAGACTGAGTGCTCCGGGTTCGCCGGCGGCGGGGCGGAGATGGGTCAGTTCGGATCTTCCCGTACGGGCTCGTCGGCGGTGCGGCGGGCACTGCGCTGCCGTGGGACCTCCTTGCGTGCCGGCACTCGCTCGGCTGGCGGGGCCGGCCGGCGGGATGCCGACCGGGTCTCCGTGGCCAGGTCCTCCGTCTCCTGCACGAGGTAGTGCGGCCGGCGTTTGGTTTCGTAGTAGATCCGGCCGATGTACTCCCCGATCACGCCGAGGATCATCATCTGGATTCCGCCGATCCCGATCACGCTGACGATGGTGGTGGTGTAGCCGGGAACGTCGATGCCCTTCTCGACCGCGTCGGCGACCACCCAGGCCATGTAGCCCACCGCGATCAGGGTGAGGAACAGGCCCCCGTAGATGGCCAGCCGCAGCGGCCGGTTGTTGAACGACAGGAGCCCGTCGAACGCGTAGTTGAAGAGCTTGCCGAAGCTCCACCTGCTTCGCCCGGCCTGGCGGAGCTCGTTGCGGTACGAGATCACCACGGTCCGGAACCCGATCCAGGAGAACAGCCCCTTGGAGAAGCGGTTGTACTCCGGCATCGCCAGCACCGCGTCCACCGCCAGCCGGGACAGCAGCCGGAAGTCGCCCGCCCCGTCCTGCAGCCGTACGTCGATCCACCGATTGACGATGCGGTAGAAGGACCGAGAGGCCAGCATCCGCAGGAAACGGTCACCGTGCCGGTCCCGGTGGGCGATCACCTGGTCGAACCCCTGCCGGTACAGCGTCACCATGTCGGGCAGCAACCGGGGCGGGTGCTGCAGGTCGGCGTCCATGATGACGACCGCGTCGCCGGTGGCGCGGTCGAGACCGGCCAGCATCGCCGCCTCCTTGCCGAAGTTCCGGCTCAGCGACGTGTACCGCACGGACGGGTCCCGGTTGGCGAGCCGGCGCAGCGCATCGAGAGTGCCATCGTCGCTGCCGTCGTCGACATACACCACCTCGAGGTCGACGTCGGGCACGTCCGCGAGCGCCTCGGTCACCGCCGTGTGCAACCGCTCCACCGAGGCTTCCTCGTTGAAGCAGGGCACCACAACTGACAGCCGCACCGTCGTCACCCCGCCCGGCCCGTGTTCGTGGCCCATTCGTGGTGCAGCCGCCGCCAGCGATGCCACCTGCCGTGAGGTGCGGCGGCAGGGAGCGGATCGTGGTGGGAAGCGGCGGTCGGTCGCGCGCCGGTGCAGCCGGTGATCATTGAATGGATACTTCCCGAGGGGGGGTGGCCTTGTCGATCAGTGGTCCGAACGGTGGGCTCGCCAGGTCGGCTCAGGCACGCGGCCTTCGCGCGACCGGAATCGGCCTAGGCTAATTTGAAAAGTTGGGCATGTAAACGTAGCGGCGCGGGTCGTCCGGCGGCCGGTGCGCGCACCGGCCGCCCCGACGGCCACCCGGGCGACCTCAGCCGACGGAGGAGCCGAACCACCGTGGCAGGTGGTGGAGCAGATCCTGCTGATCGTCACCGGCCCACGCCACGTGGCCGTCCGGCCGCAGCAGCACGGCGGCCAGGCTCAGTTCATCACTGCTGTCGACGACGTGGTCGACCCGATCTGCCCAGCCCGCGACCGAGAGCCGGCCGGTCTGGTCGAGCAGCAGTCCGCGGCCGCCGTGCATCAGCTCGTAGAGCCGTCCCCGCTTCAGCCGCACGTCCCGCATCCGCCGGCCCAGCAGTTCGTGGCCTTCGCCGAAGTCGTAGCGGACCCCGATCGCGGTGATCTTCTCGATCAGGTGCCGGTTGACGTCCTCGAAGTCCATCAGTTCCGCGAGCAGGCGGCGCACCGACTGGGGGCCCGGCTCGGTGGACATCAGCTGCATCTGGGCGCGGGTGTTGTCGAGCACGTCGGCGGCCACCGGGTGCCGTTCGGTGTGGTAGCTGTCCAGCAGCCCCGGCGGCGCCCAGCCGTCGACCTCGGCGGCCAGCTTCCAGCCGAGGTTGAACGCGTCCTGGATGCCGAGGTTGAGGCCCTGGCCGCCGGTCGGCGGGTGGATGTGCGCCGCATCGCCGGCCAGCAGCACCCGGCCGACCCGGTAGCGCTCGGCCTGCCGGGTGGCGTCGCCGAAGCGGGACAGCCAGCGTGGTGAGTGCACGCCGAAGTCGGTGCCGGCGAACGCCCGCAGTTGTTGCTTGAACTCCTCGAGGGTCGGCGGAACCGTGCGGTTCTCGGTCACCCCCTCGGCCGGCACGACGACGCGGTATTCCCCGTCCCCGAAGGGCGCGACGCCGAACCGCTTGTGGGTCTTGCGGACGTCGGCCACGACGGCGGCCACCGTCTCCGGTGGCGCGGCCACCTCCATGTGACCCAGCAGTGTCTCGACCGTGGCGGGTTCACCCGGGAAGGCGACGCCGAGCAGTTTGCGCACCGTGCTGCGGCCGCCGTCGCAGCCGACGAGGTAGCGCGAGCGCAGCCGCGTGCCGTCGGCCAGCTCGGCGGTCACCCCACGTTCGTCCTGGCTCAGCCCGACCAGTTCGCAGCCGCGCCGGATCTCGGCACCGAGCTCGGCGGCGCGCTCGGCGAGCAGCCGATCGATGATTGTCTGCGGGATGCCGAGAATGTACCCGTGTGCGGTGTCCAGGTCGGGGGAGGGCGTGGGGATGCCGGCGAAGAAACCGCCGACCGGATACTGCTGGCCGTGCGCGAGGAACCGCTCCAGCACACCGCGCTGGTCCATCACCTCGATGCTGCGCACGTGCAGACCGAGCGCCCGAACCTGCCGGGTCGGCTCCGCCTCCTTCTCCAGCACGAGCACGTGCACGCCGTGCAGCCGCAACTCACTGGCCAGCATCAAGCCGGTCGGTCCAGCGCCGGCAACGATCACGTCAAACATGAGCCCCCCATTGAACGTTTCACCTCTGGGCCAGCTGCTCCGCGTGATCCGGCGGCGTGCCGCCACGAGCAACGGCCATGCCGTGAATCCCTGATTTCCGCAGGTGCTGGCTTCGGCGGGAGATTCTGCGGCACGACCCGGGTCTTGCCGCAAGGCCCCCAATGCGCTATATGTTGGGAGTGGCGGGAGTCGGTCCTCTTTTTGCCTGACTGGCCTTCCCGAGTCGCGGCGCGGATCGCGGCAGCAGAGGGCACTCGGCGGGGTCCGTGATGATCTATCGTGCTCCTCGTCCCACGAGGCCCGGAGGGTGACCCACGATGGCTCGTACCCGGCTGTATCTCGTCCGCCACGGCGAACAGGATCCGGCGTCCGATCACGCCTCGGACGGAGGCCTTTCGCCACTCGGCCGCGAGCAGGCGGACCGGCTCGGCCGGCGGCTGCGTGCGGTGCCTTTCTCGGCGATCCACCACAGCCCGTTGGCCCGGGCGGCCCAGACCGCCGACATCGTCGCCGGTCATCTACCGCAGGTGCCCAGACACGACTGCGGTTTCGTGGCGGACCGAACGCCGGTGCCCTCCACCGGGCAGCGCGGCCGATATCCGGACCGGTGGCACGCCTGGCTCGACGGCGTGCCCGACGACGAACGCGACGAAGACGCCGTAGCCCTGCAAGCTGCTGTCGCGCACTTCGGTGTCGCCGGCGACGCCGATCGGCACGAACTGCTGATCACGCACAACTTCGTCATCGGTTGGTTCGTCCGGCACGTGCTGGATGCCCCGGAGTGGCGGTGGATCGGCCTCAACCAGGCCAACTGCGCGATCACCGTCGTGCAGTGGGATTCCGCCCGACCGCCGACCTTGGTCAGCTTCAACGACACCGGCCACCTGTAGCTGTACGGCGCGGCTGCGAGTCAGGCGATGGACGGTT
Source organism: Micromonospora sp. NPDC006766 (assembly GCF_040636055.1). Lineage (NCBI taxonomy): Bacteria > Bacillati > Actinomycetota > Actinomycetes > Micromonosporales > Micromonosporaceae > Micromonospora > Micromonospora sp. NPDC006766. The sequence goes on from NZ_JBEYIX010000014.1 coordinate 106,349, forward strand.
TGCGGGCCGCGACGCGTTCCACGGTGCCGGCCTTGAGCCGCTGGGCTTCGACGATCTCGAACCCGGCGGCTTTGACGAGGGGTAGCGGGCGGCGGGTGAAGTGTTCCCCGGCGGCGCGGATCGTGAGCCGTTCCAAGAGCCACTGGCCAGCGTAGAGGGGTGGCCAGGTGCTGCGGATGTGGTCGAGCAGCAGCAGGCGGCCGCCGGGGCGCAGCACGCGTTTCATCTCGGCGATCGCGGCGGCCGGGTCGGGGATGCTGCACAGCGACAGGGTGCACACCACGGTGTCGAAGCTGCCGTCGCCCAACGGCAGCGCCTGGGCGTCTGCTTGGCACAGGTCGACGTCCAATCCGAGGTCGACCGCGTGCTGCTTGGCGATGGTGAGCATGGCGGGGCTCAGCTCAACCCCGGTGACGCTCACGGTGGGCGGGTAGCAGTCGAAGTTGCGGCCGGTGCCGACGGCCACCTCCAGCACGTGGCCTTCGACGCGCGCGCCGATCCATTCGCGGCCGCCGGCGAACTGAACCCGCTCCAGGAAGCGAATGTCGCGGTCGTAGCGCGGTGCCATCTTTTCCGACGCCCGCAGCACCCTCGCGGTCTGATCGTCCGGTCTGACCATGTCGTCCTCCAGCATGCGCGTGAGTGGTTGCTGCTCGGTCCGATGATGCCGGCAGTCCCGCGAGATCACGACGGATGACGGAGCCGTACGCCGGCCTTCTCGACATATGCACCATGACGGTCCGCTCGTGCCGTCCCTAGTGTTGGACGGCGGCCCCCTTCGGTCGTGCGGTTGTCAACCTGCACTGAGGGTCGCCAAGGGAGAAATGCCAAGGGAGCATGTGTTGAAAACGAGATCCCTCGTGGCGGGTGCGGTCGCTCTGGCGACAGCTGTGGCAGTGCAGCTGTATGGAGCTGGCACCGCAGCCGCCTACGGGCCGTCAGGCCCGGGCCCGTCGGACAACTCCGCCCACGGCGGTCCGATCCTCGACGATGTCCACAACGTGCCGACGACCGCCGTCGCGGGCAACGTCACGTTCATCGACAATGTCAAGGGAGTCAGCGGGTACGCGGCGCTGAACTTCATCAACTACGACAAGTACGGCCATGACTTCATGTTCGCCAACGGCACCGGTGGCCTCGCCATCTGGTCGCTGAAGGACCCCCAGCACCCGGCGCTGGTCTCGACGATCACGGCGGCCGAGCTGCGTCTGCCGGGGGACACCCAGGACCGGTTCTGGGAAGGCGAGAACATGACCGTCGACCCGAAGCGGAAGCTGGTCTTCCTCATTCGGGACCCGCGCGGCTTCGGTGGCACCGTCAAGACCGGTCAGTCCGGGGTCTACATCGTCGATGTCAAGAATCCGTGGAAGCCGGAGATCATCGTCTTCCACCCGATTCCGGCCGGGCACACGTCGACTTGCATCAACGACTGCAAGTACCTGTGGTCGGTCGGTCCGGCCAACACGGGGACGCCGGGCCACGACCCGTCCTGGAACGGCGTGCCGGTGCGGGTGACCGACATCCACGACGTCAAGCACCCGTACACCTTCGACCGGGCGGTCGACCTCGATCGGATGGACGGGACCACCGACTACGTGCACAGCGTCGACGTCGACAAGAACGGCGTCGCCTGGGTCTCCGGTGAGGGTGGCGTACGCGGCTACTGGACCGAGGGCAACCACTACGACCCGGTGCAGAAGCGCAAGCGCGTCGCCACGGCGTACGACCCGGTGCCGTACGCGGGCGGGACCGTCGATCCCATCAACCCGGCCGGCACCGCCTTCTACGACTTCTTCGACCACAACGCCTACCACCCCACGGAGAAGGTCGGCTCCTTCGACAAGGGCGAGCTGCTCTACATCACCAACGAGAACGTCACGACCTGCTCGCAGGCGGGCGAGTTCAAGATCGCCTCGTTGAAGGGCAGCTACGACGGTGAGGGCTGGCGTTCCACGCCGGAGAAGCCGTTCCGGCTGGAACTGATCAGCCACTGGTCGCCGTGGGGCAAGGAAGGGTCGGCCACCACCGGTAGCTGCTCCGCGCACTGGTTCACCGTGAACGGCAACATCGTGGCGCAGGGGTGGTACGGGCAGGGCACCCGCTTCCTCGACGTGTCAGACCCGAGGAACCCGACCCAGGTCGGCTACTTCCGCGTGCCGGCGGGGCAGGGCGTGACCGGTGGCTCGGCGTCGGCCGTCTACTGGCACAACGGGCTGGTCTACGTCGCGGACTACAACCGGGGTGTCGACGTCCTGCGGTTCGACGGCAAGCTGGCCGGCAAGGCGGACAAGAAAATCTGCTGGAACTCGTGCGACAAGTAACCAGCTGAGTAAGATCACCGGCCCGAGCGCGGCGACAGCCGCGCCCGGGCCGGCTTTCAGTGTGACGGACAGGGAGGTGGACGGTGCGACGCAGAGGTGCCGTACGCGCGGTCGCGCTGGGCGGGACCGCGCTGGTGGTGAGCGGTCTGCTCGCCGCGTGCTCTGCCTCTGACGAGGGCGGGAGCGTCCCGAAGCCGCGGGGTGAGATCACGTTCGGGGTGCTGGCGCCGCTCTCGGGTGACCTGGCCGAGCGCGGGCAGGATCTCGTCGACGGGGCGCAGCTGGCTGCCGCTGAGATCAACGACCAGGGCGGGGTGCTGGGACGGCAGGTGAGGCTGGCCGTCGAGGACGGCGGCTGCGCGCCGGCGACCGGAGCGCAGGGGGCGACGCGGCTGGCCGCCAAGAGCGTCGTGGGGGTGATCGGCGGGCTGTGCGAGGATGCGGCGGTGGCGGCGGCGAAGACCGCGGACGCCACGCCGTTCCTGGTCTCCTCCACCCGCGCCGACGGGCTGATCGAGGCCGGCCTGCCGTTGGCGTTCCCGATGGAGGGCACGATAAACCAGGAGGCGATGGCCGCCGTGCACTGGATGGGCTACCGGAGCCCGCAGCGGGTGGCGGTGCTCGGAGACGGGTCACCGGCCTCGCGGCAGCTGTCCGAACTCGTGACCGATCGGATCAAGGCCGACGGCCTGACGGTGAGCATGCGCAGCGCCGGGACAACGGGCCCCGATCTCGCGGGGCTCACCAGCACCGTCACCGGTTTCGAGGCGGACTTCGTCTACTGGACGGGGACGGCGGAACCGGGCGGACGGCTGGTGAGCGCACTTCGTGAGGCCGGCTACACCGGCTATTTCATGACCTCCTCGGAGTCGGACAGCTCGGATTTTCTGCAGACCGCGGGCAGAGCGGCCGAGGACGCGTACCTCAGCATGGCCGCAGGCCCACGGCTGCTTCCGGGAGCGGCCGGATGGGCGGCGCGCTTCAAGGACCGCTACCGACGGGACCCGGGCCGTGACGCGATGCAGGCCTACGACGCGCTCCGCGCGCTGGCGCAGGCGGTGCGCCAGGCGGAGGACACCGATCCCTCGAAAGTCGTCGACAACCTCCCGCGGCTCGAAGACTTCACCACCTTCACGGGGGCGCTCCGCTTCGCCGCCGATCACTCGCTGACGTACGACAACTACGTCATCGCCCAGGTCCGGGGCGGCAAGCTCATCCTGGCCAGCAAGCTGCGTACGGACTAGGTCGCATGATGCGTGAAGTGCGTGCCGCGGGTCGCGGTCGGGCGTGGCTGTTCGTACGGCTGGTGGTGGTCGCGCTCCTGGTGGCTGGTGGTCTGGGTACGGATCTGGTCGTGGCCGCGCGTCCGGCGTACGCGCACGCCTATCTGTTGGAGACCTCGCCGGTCGATGGGGAGGTGCTCGCCTCGGCGCCGGGGGAGATGCGGCTGCGTTTCGACGAAGCGGTGAGTTTCAACCAGCGGTCGATCCAGTTGCTCGACGTGACCGCGAAGAAGCTGCCGATCGGCACCCCTGGTCACGTGGAGGGCAAGGCCAACACGGCGCGGGTGAGTCTGCCCGCCGACCTGGCCGAGGGCACCTATGTGGTGGCGTGGCGGGTGACGTCTGCCGATTCGCACGTGGTGGCGGGCGCGTTCAGTTTCAGCGTGGGCCATCCGAGCGCGGTGGCGGCTCCGGTGGAGCCGGACGCCAGCCGTGTTATCCCGGTGGTGGACGGGATCGGCCGCGCGGTGGCCTTCCTGGGAATGGCGCTGGCTGTCGGTGGCGCGCTGTTCGTGGTGGTGCTCTGGCCCGCCGGGCGAGGTACCCGGCGGGGCCGGCGCGTCGTCTGGTCGGGATTCGGCGCGCTGATCGTTGGCACCCTGGCGGTGCTGCTCGTGCAGGGGCCGTACGCCGCCGGCACGTCGCTCGCTGGGGTGTTCGACCCTGACCTGCTCGGCACCACGTTGTCGACGCGGTTGGGTCATGCGTTGGTGGCACGGTTGGTGATCGTGCTGGCCCTGGGTGTGCTCTTCGGCCTCGCCGTACGCCCCGCCGCGCCGTCCGCTGGGGCCGAGGTGGCCGGCGGTGCGGGTCGGGCCGCTTTGCCCGTGGCCGCCGCCGTCGGCGCTGTCGCGTTGACGTTGACGTGGACGTTGGCGGATCACGCGCAGACCGGTGTGCAGACGTGGGTGGCGGTGCCGGCGGCCAGTTTGCATCTGCTGGCGATGGCCCTCTGGTTGGGTGGTCTGGTGCTGCTCGTGGCCGGTGTGCTGGTCCCGGGCGGGGGGCGGGCGCCTGGCGGCGTGCTGTCCTTGGCGCCGGTGTTGCCGAGGTTTTCCCGGCTGGCGGAGATCTGTTTCGCGGTGATCGCGGTGACGGGTGGGTATCTGGCCTGGCGGCAGGTGGGGACGTGGGCGGCGCTCGTGGCGACCGACTTTGGGCGGCTGCTGCTGGGTAAGGTCGCCGCTGTCCTGGTCGTGGTGGGTCTCGCGGCCGGGGCGCGGCGGTTCGTGCGGCGGCGTAGGGGTGGACCCCTTGACGCCGTGCCGGTGGTGGCGGTGCGCCGGTTGCGCCGTTCGGTCGCGGGTGAGGTCGTGCTCGGGGTGGTCGTCGTGTCGATCACGGCGGTGCTGGTCAACACCGTCCCGGCCCGGATTAGTTACGCGCCGCCGGTGCAGGTCACCGTCCCGGTGCCGGCCGGGGACGAGGCCGGCGAGGCGGTCGGGCTGCGGGGTGGCTCGGTCGAGGTGACGATCGAGCCGGCGAGGTCGGGTAGCAACGTGGCCGACATCTACCTCACCGGGCAGGACGGTTCACTGGTCGCGGTGCCCGAGATCTCCGCCGAACTCCAATCGCCCGACCGCAGCGTCACGGCCCTACCCGTCACGGTTTCCGCAGCCGAACCCGGCCACTACGTGGCCTACGCGATGTCCGTCCCGTTCCCCGGGTCGTGGGTGCTACGGCTGAACATCCGGATCTCCGACTTCGACGAGACACCCGTGCGTGTCCCCTTCACGGCACGCTGAAAGGTTGGTTGACACACATGCGAGGCGTTGACCGCAAGGCGTCCCGAAGCCGATCGACCGCAGTCGCCGCCGGGCTGCTCGCCCTTGGCATGCTGACGGGCTGCTCCGGCGAGGCTCCGGAACCCCTGACCACGCCGCCGTACACCGTGGACTCCATCCGGCTCGGCCTCGTCAGCCCCGGCGACCTGGGCGACGGCGCGACCGAGATCAAGGACAACGGTCACTCCTCGCACGTCGTCTACACGCCACCGAACAGCATCCCGACCTGCCCCTACAGCCAGCGCTCCGAGAACATCGAGGTCGAGGTGCAGCCCGCGATCGAGCCGGTGGGCGGGAACCCGACCGGACGCAGCATCGTCGCACCACAACTCGTGGGGCCGTCATCACTTCCGGTCGTCACGCAGGGCGCGGTGGTCTTCCAGAGCGCCTCGCTCGCCGACGACACGATGAACACCGTCGTGGCCGAGTCCGCCAAGTGTCCGGCAACGTTCAGCGTGCTCGGCGGACCGCCGTCCGTCCTGGGCGACTACCAGGTCGGTAGCCGGTCGATCGAGATAGGCGGATGGAAAGGGTTCGCCCAGCATCTCGTGCACACCTCGCCCCCGGACGTGAACCCGGACACCTACGACGATCTGGTCACCGTCGTGGTGCACAAGGCGAACGCCGTCCTCTACGTCGGCTACGCGCAGATCAAGACCGTGGGCCAGCGCGCCGACTCCGACGAGAAGGTCAAGACATTGCTGAAGACGACCCTCGCCCGCCTCGGTTAGCGTCGAACAACATCCCCGCGTCTCAGCCGGCCCGATCGGGCCGGCTGAGACGCCGTACGTCCCGTCCTCAGCTCACCGCCTGCCGCACCAGCGCGCCGATCCTCGCCTCGGCTTCGGCGGTCAGCTCAGCCAGGGCGTACGTGGTCGGCCACATGATGCCCTCGTCGAGGTGCGCCTGGTCGCTGAAGCCGAGCGTCGCGTACCGCGTTTTGAACTTCGCCGCACTCTGGAAGAAGCAGACCACCTTGCCGTCGCGGGCGTACGCGGGCATGCCGTACCACAGCTTGGGGGTGAGGACCGGCGCGTTGGCCTTGATCACGGCGTGCAGCCGCTCGGCGATCACCCGGTCCGACTCCGACATCTCGGCGATCTTCGCGAGCACGTCGCTTTCCGGGTCGGTCTTGGCGCCCCGCCGAGCGCGCGTCTTCAACTCCTTGGCGCGCTCCTTCATCGCGTCGCGCTCCTCGTCGGTGAAACCGTCGTACTTCTCGCCGTTCGCGGCGGTGGTGTTGGTCGTGGTCGACATGAGGACTTCCTCTTTCTGAGACGTGGGGCTAATGGCCGGTGGAGCTGAGGTCACCACGTGCCGGCCTGCTGCCGGGTCGGCGCGTTGAGCCGGTTGAAGGCGTTGACGATCGCGATGTTGAGCAGCAGCGCGGCCAGCTCCTTCTGGTCGAAGTGCGTGGCGGCCACGTCCCACACCTGATCCGGCACCGGGTCCGGCTGGTCGGCGAGCCGAGTCACGGCCTCGGTCAGGGCCAGCGCGGCGCGCTCCTCGTCGCTGAACCAGGGCGTCTCCCGCCACGCGGCGACGGCGTGCACCTGGTCCGTGGTCGCGCCGTGCTGGCGGGCCTGGTGCGCGCCCCCGGCCACACACGGGCCGCAGCCGTTGATCTGGCTGGCCCGCAGGTGGCTCAACGCCAGCAGCTTGCCGTCCACCCCGGCACCCGCGATGGCCCGGTTGACGGCCATCAGCGCCTCCATCGCCTCGGGGATCAGAACCGCCGGGTTCGGCATGCGCTCGGTTGACATCGCTTCTCCTTCGTCGCGGGGTGTTTCCGACAGGAGTCATCCGACCATCGGCGTACCGGGGCCCGCGCGGCCCGTGGGACACCGTGGGACACGAAGAGCCCGGCTGAGCAGCGCAAACGAGTCACCGTTCCGGCTCCACGGGCCGGGACGGGTACGGTGTTTCACGTGTCCAGCCCGCACGAGCGACTGGTGGCCCAGCTCGCCCGGATCAAAGAGCTGAGCGGGCTGAGCCTGCGCGCCCTCGCCCGCCAGGCGGGTCTGAGCAGCTCGTCGCTGTCGCGGTACCTGATCGGTCAGCTCGTGCCGCCCTGGGAGGCCGTCGTTGCGCTGTGCCGGGCCGTGGGCCGCGACCCCCGACCACTGCGAGCGGCGTGGGCCGAGGCGGCCAGAGCCGGCGCGGCACCCCTCCCGCGCCGCAACGATCTGCCGGCCGACCTGTTCGACTTCACCGGCCGGGAAGCGGAGTCCGCGCTGGTCGAGGAGCTGCTGCACACCACTGGCGCGGCCGCGATCGACGGCATGGCCGGCGTGGGCAAGACCAGCCTCGCCGTACGCGTCGCCCACCGGCTCACCCCGACATACCCGGATGGTGGGCTCTACCTTGACCTGCGCGGCTTCACCCCGGGCGAGGAGCCGCTGGAGCCGCACGCCGCGTTGGGCCGGCTGCTGGGCGCGTTGGACGTCCCGCGTATGCCGGTCGGCACCGCCGAACGCGCGGCGCTCTGGCGGTCGGAGCTGTCCCGCCGGCGGGCCCTCGTCGTGCTCGACAACGCCGCCGACGCGGACCAGGTGCGCCCGCTGCTTCCCGGCGCGGGGAAGTCCGCGGTCCTGGTCACCAGCCGCCACCGGCTGATCAGTCTGGACGGGGTGCCGCCGGTGTCCCTGGAGCCACTGGCCGACGCCGACGCGGCGCAGTTGTTCGGCCGGGCGGCCGGGCTCGCGCTCAGCGACGACGACGCGGTCAGCCAGGTGCTACGGCAGTGCGGCGGCCTCCCGCTGGCGCTGCGGATGGCGGGCGCGCGGCTTCGCCACCGACCAGGTTGGACGGTGGCGGTGCTGGCCGAGCGGCTGGGTACCACCCCTGGCCGCTTCGACTCTGCGTTCGGCATGTCGCTGCGGCAGCTCGACGCGGTCCAGCGCCGCATGTTCCGGCTGCTGGGCGTCCTGCCGGGCACCGACTTCGACGCGGCCGCGGCGGGCGCGCTCACCGACATGCCACCCGACCGGGTCGGCGCGGCGCTGGAGGAACTGGTCGACGCCCACCTGCTTCGGGAGCCCTCGCCCGGGCGGTACCGGATGCACGATCTGATCCGGCAGTACGCGGCGGACCTCGCCGCCGACGAGGAGCCACAGGCCGAAGCCGCCCTGCGTCGGGTTCTGGGGCACTATCTGGCGCAGGCCGTCGCTCACGATCAGCAACTGCCCGCACCGCACCGCAAGGAACCCGCGCCGGGAGACCCGGCGAAGGCCATGGCCTGGTTCGACCACGAGTACGTCAACCTGGTCGCCGGGTTCGACGCCGCCGTGCGGCTCGGCATGGACGAGGTGGTGGCCGAACTGCCGCAGGCCATGCGGGTCTGGTTTTTCCGGCACCGCGGCACCGACGACCAGGCACGCCTGCTCGAAGCCGCCGCGGCCGCCGCGGCACGTCTCGGCCGCCACCAGCACCGGGCTTCGCTGCTCGCCGACCTCGGCTACGCCCGTGCCGCCGCCGGACGCCTCACCGAGGCGCTCTCCGCCTACCAACTGGCCGAGCAGTCCGGGCCGGACGACGACGACCTGGCAGCTGCGCTGGCCCTGCGCATCGGTCTCGTACGCCGGGACCTCGGCGACCTGAACGCGGCACAGGCGCAGTTCCGGCGGGCACGCGAGCTGTTCGAAAGGATCGGGAACCACGCCGGGCAGGCACAGGCGCTGGCCTTCGACGGATGGGTGGCACTACACCTCGGGCGGCACCGCGAAGCCGTCGACCTCGCCCGGGCATCCGTCGCCCTGGCCAGCGGGCCTGCCCAGATCACCGGGCTGGTCACCCTCGGTGTCGCACTGGCATCGCACGACCCGGCCGAGTCGCTGCGCACGCTGCAGGACGCGTTGCGGCTGTCCGAGCAGCACAACCTGCAACACAACCAGGCGTGGTGCCACAACTACCTCGGTGTCGCGCTGCGGATCATGGGTTCACCCGAGAAGGCGCTCGAACACCACCGACGCGCCTTCGAGCTGCTGGAGCCGCTGGCCGAGGTGCAGCTGGAAATCGACTGCCGGCACACCTACGCCGAGACATGCCGCGCGGCGGGCCGCTACGACGAGGCGCTGGCGCTGCTCGACCGGTCCATCGAGGTCGCGCGTGAGCTGGGCCGGCCGCACGACGAGAACCGCGCCCGCGCGGCGCGGGAGATCGTGCGCGCCATCAGGATCGTGTGATGGTTGGTGATTCGGAACGGCGCGGAGCGCGGTGCTGACCCTCCTGTGGGCCGACCGGCCCTGATGCGGAGCCGCTGGCGGCGAGCCCCGCCGGCAGCACGGCTGGGGCATACTGTCCGTTTACCTTTGGAGGCGATCATGAACGTCAAGGTGCCGGCTGTCGCAGTACTGGCCCTCGCCCTTACCCTGACCGGGTGTGGCGACAGTTCGTCCGACGCCACCGTCGCTCCGGAGAGCACGACCACTTCAGCGGCCGCGCCGTCGGTGTCACCGAGCCCGTCCCCGCTGCCGGACGCCGGGCCGGCGCTGGCCAAGGCGGTGGCCGCGACGAGGTCGCAGAGCTTCGCCTTCACCCTCACCTCCGGCAAGGATAGCCTGCCGGGAGAATACGACGCGGCCACCAAGGGCGCGCGGTTGCGCTCGCCCGACCCGAGCGACACCGACGAGATGGTGGCGATCGGCAACGACCTGTGGGTGCAGGTCGAGCCGAAGACCTACCTGCACTACACCGTCACCAAGTTCACCAAGGAGCAGGGCCTGGTGGTCCTCGGCGCGCCGGTTGCGGCGCTGGACTTCCTGACCACGGCGCGCGATGTCACCATGCCCGGCGCCGACGAGTACCGGGGCGTGCTCGACCTGACCAAGACCCCGTCGGCGAACCAGGCCGCCGGGCACCTCGGCTCGATCCTGGCGCAACGCATCGGCGCGCCGGCTACGGAAATCGTGTTCACGGCGAAGGTGGACGCACAGGGCCGCGTCGTCCAGTGTTTGCTGACGTTGCCCAACGTGGACACCAAAGGCGAAGACTCCACCTACACCTTTGCCGCCTCGGACTTCGGCAAGCGGGTGTCGGTGAAGAAGCCGACCGGCAACATCGTCACGGCACCCGCGGGGGCGTACGGCTGATCGCACTTGATCGGCCTGACCGGAGCGTTGGCAGTGTTCAGGCAGGTCTGCGGCCCCACGGCGAGATCGTGGGCGAGGCGGCGGCGTCGAGCTGCCCGGCCGCGAACTCGATCCGCAATGGTAGGTGGGCCGGGATCGCCGAACGGATCACCGCCTCGACGTCGGCCTCGGGGGGCGGGTCGGCGATGCGCAGGCGCACCACCAGCGTCGGCGGGCCCGCCGGTACCGGGGCCGGGCCGGACCCCGCCGACCAGGTGGTACCGCCCGGGTCCAGCACCTCGGCAGGGCAGCCGTAGTGGTCCTCCAGCAGCGCCCGCAGCGCGGCCGCCGTGCCGCGCGGGTGGCGTTCGCGGGCCAGCGCGGCCAGCACCCGTCGACCCCGGTCGGCGTCGAGCCGGTCGCCGCGCTCGACGCCGCCGACGTACCGCAGCCAGGCGGCGACGTCGTCTGGTGCGGTCGCGGCGGTGAGCATGGCCGGTAGCGACTCGATCGTCGCCTCGGCCTCCCGTAGCAGTTCCGCGGCGACCGCGGCGACCACCGGGTCCGGGCCCGGACTGCTCATGCGTTGCTCACCCTGACGAGGTGGTCGACGGAGACCGGTAGCGCCGTCGGGACAAGCGCGATCTCCGGCTGCGGGGCGCCGCGGGCCGCGCTGGTCAGGTCGACCGGGTGCAGCTCGACGCGCCGGGCCAGGCGGATCTGCGGCAACTGCTCCAGCCGCTCGGCGACAGCCCGGTCGCGCACCGGGTGGCCCAACCGCCAGCCGGTGCCGTCGTAGCCGCCGGTCAGTGGATGCAGGAAGCGGTACAGCTCCTCCTCGGCCGCGGCGTGCACCGCTCGCGGGTCGGCGTCCGGCTCCGCCACCAGGTCTGCGACCACCGCGACGCCCGCGTAGTCGGGCGGCTCGATCGTCACCCGGACGCCGAGCAGGCGGCGTGGTTCGAGGTGGGCGGTGACCGCCTCCAGCATCCGGGGCGCGGGCGTCAGATCAGCGATCGACGGGCGCGGCCGCCGTTCGGGCATCGGGTCGGGGACGATCAGCACGCGCACCGCCCAGTCGCCGGGGCCGGGCACGCAGTGGGCCCGGGCAACGTCGGGGTGTGCCAGTCGAGCGAGGTATTCGAAGTCTGCCGCCGTCACCGCCCGCTCGCGGGTCCGCAACGCGAGCGGCGCCCGGCGCCAGGCATCCTCCTCGGTCTCGCCGTCGTGGCCGCCGCGGGCCGGGAAGCGGTTCTCGACGCGTACGCCGGGCGGCAGCCCCGGGCCCAGCGGCGTGCGCAGGGCACCCGCGGCGACGTTGCCCGCTGTGCCGCCGCCGTACCAGTAGCCGCGGATGCGGACCACCGTGCCGGCCGGCGGGGCAGCCCCGTAGCGGCGGTACGTCCCGTCCGGCTCCCGGATCAGCGGCCCGAAGCACACCGTGCCGTCGGCGTCGTTGACGACGACGTGCTGGTTGTCCGGTGTCGACCCGGCGAAGTCGGCGACGACCGTCCACGGCACCCAGCCGTCCTCGTCGCCGGTCTCCACCACCGGGTCTGCCGCCGCGTCCACCCGGACCGGCCGGTGCCGCAGCCGGAAGCATTGGCCAGGGGTGCCGTCGCTGACCCCGAGGGGCTCGTCGGCGACCCGCGTGGCGTGCACCGCGCCGACGGTTACGCCGAGAGTGTCGGCGTGCACCTCGGCGACGTCGGCCAGGCCGTCCGAGGCCGGCACGGACCAGCGCAGCCAGGCCGCCCGCCGCCCCTGGATCGTGCTGTGGACATGCGCCGGCGGTACCTCCACCAGGGTCCCCGGGCCGTCGGCGGCCCAATGTCGGCAGGGCCGCCAGCCCGCGCCGTGCCAGTATTCCCACCACTCGCCCGGCCTCGCCCCGACCGCGCCACCCACCACCCGGATGGCCAGCAGGCGGCCGGCACCCTCCGTGTCCAGGCCCACGAGCAACCGGTCGGTGCCCGGCGGCGCCTCGGTTACCGGGCCACGGATCAGGTGCTCCACCCGTGCTGGGATGACGCCGACCGCACGGGTCGTCGCGAAGGTCACCGCGCCGGTGGGGTCGGTGGCCACGCGGGTCCCCAGTGGAATATCGAGCCGCTCCGGCAGCGGTCGGGCAAACCGGAACGTCACGTGGGCGGTCGCGGCCCGCCGGGCGCACGGTCGTACCCCGATCAGCTCGAGCAGCGGACGTCGCAGCCGGTCGCCGAGCTCCCGCAGCCGGGCGTGGAGCTGGTCCACCGTCTCTGCGGTGGCGACCAGGAGGGCGTCCTCGTCGGCGGTCAGCGCACGCCGGGTGCCCCGCGCCGCCAGTCGCCGCGTGGCCCGTTCCCGGGCCTCCCGCACGAGGTCCGGAAAACGTCGGTCGTCGAACAAGGACGCCGGGTCAGGCATTGATCTTTCACTCCTCGTCGAGTCAAGCTGGACCGTCCGTAGCATTTCATTCGCCTTCACAATCGGCGAGAATCGCCGAACCGGACAGGTTTCCAACAAGGTGGTGGAGACGTGCCAAACGGCCGGATCGAGATCGTGCTGGCCCCAGGCGACGACGAGGTCGGCCCGGGCGACGACGAGTGGACCCACGACCTCGACCTCTTGCGGGAGGGCCTTGTCGAACGAGACGTCGACCTGAACGAAGAGTGGGCGTTCCGGTCCGGCCACAAGGGTGCGGTAGCCGAAATCGTCGTCGTGCTGGGCGGCTCCGGCGCGGTCAAGGCGTTGGTGACGGTGCTGCGCAGCTGGCTGGCGGACCGCCAGACGCGGACCATGCGGCTGACCGTGCGCGGCCCCGAGCCGGTCGAGATTGATCTGCAGGCCAAGGGTGTCAGCGACGAGACGATTCGCGAGGCGCTGCTCGACGCGATCGAGCGCGGCAGGCGCGATGAGTGACGCCCGGCGATACCGAGCTCTGCTGATCGGCAACTCGGTCTTCGCCGCGGAGTCGGGCCTGCCCAACCTGTACGGCCCCGCCGCCGACATCGGGCTGATGCGCGCCGCGCTCACCGACGCGGAGTTCGGTCTGCACCGGCCCGAGGACGTGACCGAGATCGTGGACGCCGACTCCGGCCGGATCTTCCAGGAGATCGAGCGGTTTGCGGATGCCGGCCGTGGCGAACAGATTCTGGTGTACTACAGCGGCCACGGGGTGCGCTGGGACCAGGACCTGCTGTTGTACGCCCGCAACACCGACAAGCGCACGAAGCGCGCCACCGCCGTTTCCTCGGCGGATGTCAACCAGCTGCTGCGGCTGAGCCGGGCGAGCGCCAAGGTCCTCGTTCTCGACTGCTGCTACTCCGGCAACGTGCGGCTCAAGGGAATTCCCGCATTCGCGAACGGCAGGGGACACGTCGTGCTGGCCAGCACCGAAATCGACAAGACCGTCCCCGACGCGGACCGGCCGGGAGAGCCGAGCCCGTTCACCCGATTGCTGTGCGACGCTCTGCTTGGCGGGGCGAGCGACGGCGACCGCGACGGGCTGCTCACAATTGACGACGTGTACCGGTACCTGTGCGACCGGATGGGCAACGAGGTGCCGGACTGGTTACCGACGATCAACGACCGGCTGGTGGGGGCCCTGGCGATCGCCCGCCGGCCGGCCGAGGGGGACCCGGCACCGGCCCCCCGGAGGCTGGACGCTACGGAGTCGGCGGCGGGATTCGTCGCCGCGCTCGGGCACGAGCGCCGCCACGACGTGGCAACGGCTCGCCCGTTGTACCGGATGGTCGCCGAGTCAGGCCACGGGGATTGGGCCACCCTCGCCGGGCTGCGGCTCGCCGCTATCGCAGCCGCTGACGCCGACCGTGAGACCGCGTCTCGCGCCTACCGCGCCGTCGTGGAGTCCGGCCATCCAGAGTGGTCCACGCAGGCGGCGTACGCCCTCGCGACGCTGCATGCCGAGGCGGGCGAGGACCGTGAGGCCGACCAGCTCCTGCGGGACGCCGCGGACCGGGGGCATCCCCACTGGTCTTTCCTGGCCGCCCGGACATTGGGTATCCGGCTGGCCGGGCGCGGGCCGGAGCGGGAGGCCGCCGTCCGGTACCTGCAGCAGGCCGCCGCTCTGCCCCATGTCGACGCACCGCAGGCAGCGACCGAACTCGGCGACCTGCTCGTCGCGCTCGGCCGGACCGACGAGGCTCACTCAGCCTACCGCCGGGCCGGCCCGGGACGCCCCGACCGCCCGTGACGTCCTGACCGCCAGAAGAACGTCAGCCGCGACCCCCGGAGGACACATGCTCGTCAGCCTCTACCGGACCGGGCCGATGCGCCACCGCATCGTCAAGGGATTCGTGGTCGCCGCTGCCGACGCCGCGCGGGTGGTCGGCTCGCTCGACGCCGTGGCCGGACACCTTCCGGGCCACCCCGATGGTCGCTTCACACTGCGGCGCGACCAGCGGGCGCCGGGTGTCGTCTGGCTGGACACCGGCATGGTGTGGCTCATCGACCAGGACAGCCGCGACGCGCTGCGGCGCGCGTTGGCCGAGGCGACGGTCGGGCTGGCGGAGGCGGTCCGCGCCCGCGGCGGTCGGTTGGTCCCGGGCGGGTGGCTGGGCGCGGCCGGCGGGCCCGACTGGCTGTGCGCCGACGTGCACGCCGTCGAGGTGGTCACCGACACCCAGCGGGAGCTGTGCTCGAATCTCTTCCGTCGGTGGGTACCGGAGCTCGTGGCGCTGTCCGGTCACGCCGCGTTCGGCGGCCGGCGCGTCGAGCGCGGCGGCAGCCGGCGACTGGCCGACGCGCGAGACCACCTGTCGACCCGGTACCTCGCGTCTGCCGGCGCGGCTCACCTCGACCGGGTTCGGGCCAGCCTGCGGCGCGACGAGGGCGTTTCCCGGCTGGAGCTGATGGACGTCAACCCGGTCGGCCTGCCGGACCCGGTCCCCAACGTCGTCGTGCGTTGCCTCGACGCCCAGATCCTGCCGGCGACGGTCATCGCCCAGGCGATCCTGGTGCAGGCGATCGCGATGCGGGCCAGGCTGATGGAGCGCGACGGCCGCCGGGTGCCCGCGGTCGACCAGAACCTGCTGGACCGCAACCGCTCCCGGGCGATATCCGGCGGCCTGGGGGCGATGTTCGACGGCGAGACCGACGACCGGCGCCCGGCCGGTCGGGCTGGCCGCGACCGCCGTCCGGACCGCCGCGGACCCGACCGCCGCGAGTCCGACCGTCACGATTCCGGCCGCCGCGAAACGGACAAGTCGGACGGCGTGCCGGCCCGCGAGCGGGTCCTGGCGCTCGTCGAGGACCTCACCCGCGAGCTGCAGGCCATGCGGGTACAGGCCGAGGAGATCGCGCCGATCGTGCTGGGCCTGACCATGGCCGGCTCCCATCCGCTCGCCGTGCGCAGCGAAGACGACCTGCTCGCCCGGTGGGCCGGCGGCGGCTCCGACCTCGACGCCAGCGACTTCTTCGCCGACCCGGCGTGGCTCGACACCGATCAGGTCAGCGTCACCAACGAGGCGGCCTACCGAGGCGCCGCGGCCATGGCCCGCCACTACTGGGCCAAGCGCCTCAGGCCGGCCCCGAGGAGTACGCCCGACAAACACCGCCCCGACCGTGCCAACCAAACCGAGCGGACCGAGCGGGGGATGTCGGCCGGCCTGCTGCTGAACCTGCTCGGCACCGAGGAATTCGGCGCGGAGCAGGTGACGGAGGCGTTGGCCACTTACGTCCGGGGCGGGGGAGCGCCGGACCTGACCAAGGAACTGCGCAAACTGCCGAACGAGCAGGCCAAGGCGCTGCGGCGGACGCTGCGCCCGCCTCGGCCGCTGATCCGTGAGACCTCCAGCGTGCCGAAGGACTGGTCCGCCGGCCCGGCCGCCGAGGTGCTGCGGCTCGCCACCAAGGAGGGCCGGGCCCTGCTGAGCTTGAAGATTCCGGCGGACCAGCGGCCCCAGGCGATCGCCGCCGTCCGCCAGCAGCTGCACCGCCCCCCGCCGGACCTGGCACTGCTGTTGCTCACCGACGCGTCCTTCCGCGATCCGAAGGGAGCTTCGCTGGTCCGAGTGGAACTGCTGGTCCTGTCGATGAAGGTGGAGGCCACGCCGTGAAACCGTCCGTGCTCGTCCTGCTCGACATGCGTGAGTACCCCGACGCGCCCACGACGCCCGCCGGTTACCGGGAACTCTGGCGGGAACTCGAGGCGGACCTGGTGCGGCGCGACCTGCGGACCACGCCCACCGTGCGGTGGGATCAGCCAGGCCATGGCGCGGTCAGCGTCCAGGTGCTCAACCCGCACAGCTGCCCCGCGGTGCTCGACGAGCGTACGACGTTCGCGGTGTGCGGCATCCTGGAGCCGCCGCGACTGAAATACCGCTGCGGCACCTGCGCCGACGCCGGGCAGGCCCGCTACGCCCCGTTCATCTGCGCGGACTGCCGTGCGGTGGACCCGGCGCGGCGGGTCTGCGACGAGCACGTCGTCGTGCTGGACCTGAACTTCGCCCGGGTCAGCTGCCCGGCCCACGTACCGGCCTGCGCCTGCGGGCAGCGCGCCACGTTCTGGTGCTCCGGTGCGGAGTGCCAGCGCCGCCGGCCCTGGTGCGACACGCACCGCCGCCGGCACCCCGGCGACCCGCTGACCTCATACTGCGAAGGCTGCTACCAGCAGCGGTTCCCGGCCTGCTCGGCACCCAGATGCGCGAGCACCGGCAGCCTGTCGTGCGAGCACCAGGCCGACGGGCGGGCATGCCGAGCACGGGTGTGCCCGCGGCACGGGTACCGCTGGCAGGTCTACGGCCCGCACCGCCGCGGCCTGGTCCTCTGCCCGTCCCACCACGCCGTGCTGCCCCGGCTGTCGCGCCACGAGATCGCGTACCAGATCCTGGCCGGCACGGCCGCGCGGGGGCGAGGCCGCAACCGCGCGCCCCGCCTGCCCGGGCTACGCACGATCCGGCACATCTTCATCAACGTCCGGCGTGAGCTGGTGGAAGTGGCCGAGATTCAGGACCTTATGCGGGCCGCGGCAGGCCGCGCCGGCCCTCGCAACCGGGCGCTCGACGAGCTGATCGCCGAGCACCGCGCCGCGTGGGCCCGGGAGGTGAAGGAGGACGCCGACCGCATGGAGGAGGGGCAGCGGCACTTCGGGGTGCTGCAGAGCCTGCTGGTCGGGCTGGGCCAGGCGGACCTGGCCGAGCGTATCCGACTGTCGGAGTTCAAGCCCCACGCGAACCAGCTGTGGGTCCGCGTGCCGGACGAAATCAAGGCCCGCTTCATCGGCCGGCAGGGCACGACCATCAAGGAGCTGGAGCGCCGGCTCGGCCTGAAGATCAAGTTGGAGAAGCTATGAGCGCGCTTTGGTCGGGCGACCGCCACCGGCTCGTCCCGGTGCCGGGTTCCGGCCTGATCAGCGGCGAGCGGATCGGCGTGCCGGCCAGCGCGCTCGGCGGCCCGTCGGCCGGTGTGCTGACCCTGCTGTCCGCGGGCGACCGCCGGCTGGCCGTACGGCTGTTTCCGGTGCCCGAGCTACCGGCAGGGGTGGTCGCGATCGGCGCTGACCTCGTCGACGAGCACGGCATCGACGTCGGCACGGTCAGGTGGGCGCTGCGTGAGCAACCAGCGGCCGTCCCCGCCCAGATCGTCCTGGAGCCGATGACCGACGGCTCCGTGCAGGAGCTCGCGCGGACTCTCCTTGCCGCGCCCGACCTGCGCAGCCGCGTCCTGTTACCGGAGGCCGCGGCGTCGGTGTGGATCACCGTGGGCGGCACCCCGTTCCGGGTGCGCGGCGCGGCCGACGCCGCCGGCCGGCCAATCGACGGCCTTGTGCGCATCGGCGCGGAGACGCACGTCCTGCTCTACAGCCAGAGCGGCCGTACCGGTGTCGACATCGTGATCCTGGCCGACTGCAGCGGCTCGATGGGCCTGGCCGACGTGCCGCAGACCGGCGGCGAGGACGCGCACTCCTGGCGTCTGGGCGCGCGGTCGCGGTCATCGACGATGGAGCGCGCGGACGCGCAGCGCCGGGCCCTGCTACATCTGCTTCAGGCTCGGCTGGGCACCTCCGGCCGGGTCTCCCGCATCGCGCTGGTCCGCTTCACCACCCAGTGCGAGGTGCTGTTCCCGCGCGAGGGTGGCATGGCCGAGATGAGCGCCGACAGCGAGCCGGCGGTGGGCGAGGCTTTCCAGCGCGCCGTCCTCCAGCTGCGGCCGGTCGACGGCAACACCGACATCGGCAACGCCCTGCACTACGCGTCCGAGCTGCTGCACCGCCACGGCGTGCCCGGCAACGACCAACTGATCGTCCTGGTCAGCGACGGCGCCGACTGGAACCCCAAGGGCGACGAGGCGACCGGCGAGACAATCGCCGCGACGACCGACCCGGTGTCGCTGATGGAAGAGCTGCACGGGATGGCCGACATCCGGCTGCACGCGATCGGCATCAGCGACGAGGCGACGTTCCTGCGGTGGTGGCAGGCCGCGCGGGGTTCGACACCGTACCAGCCGTGGATGGTCCCGGACCATCGGCTGCTCACCAACCTGGTCCGGGTCGGTGGCGGCGATCCCAGCCGAGTCGGCGGCCTCGACGTGCTCGAGGACTACTTCGCCGGCCTCGGCGCCGGCGTGACGACCCGCATCGGCCCGCCGGGACGGGAGTCACCGTTGCCCCCGGTCCAGCGCGACCTTGGCACGCACGTCCGCCGAGCCGTGGGCCTGGACCCGGCCCAGCGGGAGGCGTTCGCGCGGACGGCCGAGGAGGCACGCCTGTTGTACGCCGAGTGCCTCGACGCCGCCGCGGACCACGACGGCCTGGGCGTGCTGCGCTCCCCACGCAGCGGCGGCCAGTTCGACGAGCTCGGCGCGGCGGCGCAGTCCCAGGCCGAGCTGAAGGGCTGGGTCGCCGTGGCGCAGGGCATGTTCGCCGATCGCCCGGGACGGCTGCGCCCACCCGTGGCCGAGGTGGTAGCCGACGCCCGGCTGCGCCGCCTCCGCCAGGTCCACGATGACGCCACCGCGCCGATCGCCGACAACGACGTGCAGGGCTGGTTCGATCTGCAACGTAGCCTCCTGCAGGACCTCGTCGGCGTGCTCGGCGATCTGCGGGAGCGGCTGCGGGCCGCCGTCGCCGCGGAGAACGCGGCGAC
>NZ_JBEYIX010000015.1:0-67872 GCF_040636055.1 Micromonospora sp. NPDC006766
GGACCGCCAGCGCAGGTCGACCGCGGGACGGGAGTCGTGGTTGTCCCGGGAGCCACCTGGCGCGACCCGCGACCCGGCCGCCGCGGCCGCGCCGGGCCGGCCGGCCGCCCCCCCCCCCCCGCCGCGGCCGGTCAGCCGGAGCAGCCGGCGGGAGCGGTCTCGGCCGACGGGACCGTGGCGACGATCGTGTCGGAGATCTGGGCGACCCACTGGAGCGGCTGCTCGTACGCCTTCGGCAGCCGGACCCGGACCGGAACCTCCCGGTCGACGGCGGTCAGCGTGGCGCCGTCCGTGCCCTCCACCGGGTACCAGCAGACCCCGTTGACCCGCCACACGTCGCCGGTCGCCGGGATGCAGCCGTCGGCCGGCTGATCGGTCGACGCGCCCGAGGCGGGCGGGGGGCACATCTCAAGCTGCGGGGTGCCTCCGCAGGAGACGGTCAGCGCCGGATCGCCGTACGCGGCGTTCTGCTCGGCGCCGGCGGTGACCGGCCGCTGCCGCAGGTCGCGGACGCTCGCCGGAAGTTGGGACACCAGGGCGAGGCAGACCGTCGCCGGCCGCTCCGCCAGGGCCGGGGCGGGCATCTCGACCGGGGCGGTCGACTGCGGCAGCACGGCGGTCGCCGACGGGCTCGGCGTGGCGGCCGGTGCCGGTGGGGCGAGCTTGGCGAAGGTGAACCCGGCCACCACCAGGGTGATCGGCGCCGCGACCAGCGTCGCCCAGAGCGCCGCGCTGCGGGTGGAACGGTCGCGGCGCGGGGCCGACTCGGCCGGGCCGGGCTCGTCGGAGACGGGGGAGGAAGGGAGCTCGTCCACTTACAGACGCACCACCGAACACGTGAGGGTGCGAGTGATGCCGGGCACCATCTGCACCTTGCTGACGATGAGCTTGCCGAGCTCGTCCACGCTGTTCGCCTCGGTGAGCACGACCACGTCGTACGGCCCGGTGACGGCGTCGACCCGTACCACGCCGGCAAGGTCCGCGATCTGACCGGCCACGTCACGCGCCCGACCGACCTCGGTCTGGATGAGGATGTACGCCTGTACCACGATCGGCCTCCGTCCGTCGGTGCCTGGGGCGACCCGAGGGGTGAAACTACCCTACCGGGCAGGGGTGATCCCTATCGGTGGCCGACTGGACGCGGTGAGCGAGGACACGCCGGGCGTGGTGCGGGAACGCGAAGACGGAAGAGCGCGACGAGAGGACAAGATGACAGTCGCGGGTGTGGGGGAGTTCGGGCTGATCGACCGGGTGACCGCCCGGCTGACGTACGGGGAGAGTTGCTTGCTCGGCCCCGGTGACGACGCGGCGGTGGTGGCGGCGCCGGACCGGCGGGTGGTGGCCTCCACCGACGTGCTGGTCGAGGGGCGGCACTTCCGCCGGGACTGGTCCGGGGCGCGAGACGTCGGACACCGGGCGGCGGCGGCCAACCTCGCCGACATCGCAGCCATGGGGGCCACCCCGACCGCGCTGCTCGTCGCCCTCTGCATCCCGGCCGAGCTGGACCCGAGCTGGGCGGAGGAGCTGGCCGACGGGCTCGCGGCCGAGGCGGCCCTGGTCGGCGCGGGCGTGGTCGGCGGTGACATGTCGTCCAGCCCCATCATCACGATCGCGGTGACCGCCCTGGGTGACCTGGGCGGCCGGCCGCCGGTGGTCCGCTCCGGGGCTCGCCCCGGCGACGTGCTGGCGCTCGCCGGGCGCACCGGCTGGGCGGCGGCCGGCTACTCCGTCCTCTCCCGGGGCTTCCGGACACCCCGGCTGCTGGTCGAGGCGTACCGCCGCCCCGAGGTGCCCTACCCCGCCGGTGCGGAGGCGGCCCGGCACGGCGCCACCGCCATGATCGACGTCTCGGACGGGCTGCTGGCCGACCTGGGGCACGTGGCGAAGGCCAGCGGGGTGGCGATCGACGTGACCCGGGACGCGTTCGAGGTGCCCCGGCAGATGCGCGACGCGGCCCAGGCGCTGGGGGTCGACCCGTACTCGTGGCTGCTGGCCGGGGGCGAGGACCACGCGCTGGCGGCGACCTTCCCGGCGACGGCGACGCTGCCGCCCGGGTGGCGGCCGATCGGGCAGGTGGCCGAGGGCGCCGGGGTGACCGTGGACGGCGCGGCGTACGCGGGGCCGACCGGCTGGGACCACTTCCGTCGGACGGAGTGATCGGTGACCGAGTGCACCGGCCGGCCGCTTGGCCGTAGCCTTACCTGACGTGAGTGAGATCGAGATCCGGGTGCGGCACTTCGACGCCCCCGAGTCGCAGGCGTTGATCCGGGCCGCCCTGGCCGACCTCGGCGAGCGCTACGGCGGCAACGGCGACGACACGCCGGTCGACGCGGCGGAGTTCGAGCCCCCGGCCGGCACCTTCCTGGTCGCCTACGTCGACGGCCGGCCGGTGGGCTGCGGCGGCTGGCGCAGCCACGGCGACGACGGCGACACGGCCGAACTGAAACGGATGTACACCGCGCCGACGGCCCGGGGGCGGGGCGTCGCCCGGTCGGTGCTCAAGGCCGTGGAGCGGTCGGCGCGGGAGCAGGGTCGTAAGCGGATCATCCTGGAGTGCGGCGACAGGCAGCCCGAGGCGATCGCGATGTACACCTCGGCCGGCTACGAGCGGATCCCGAACTTCGGCTTCTACCAGGACGAGCCGGGCTGCCTCTCCTTCGGCCGTACGCTCTGACCGCGCCACCGGGGCCGGGCCGGACCTGTCGGCCCGGCCCGGGTGGGCCGGGTTGACGCCGGTTCAGGCGACGGTGATGCGGATCTGGTCGGCGGCCTTGCGGGCGGCGCTCTCCGCGCCGGCCGGGTCGGCGCCCCAGGCCATCACACGTCCGCTGCGCTGGGCCGAGGAGACCACCTCGTGCACGGTGTCCCCGACCGCGACATCGAGCTGCACGTCCAGCACGCCCGGCACCCGCAGCGCATCTCGGACCCCCTCCACCGCGGTGACCCGGCCGGGCGGGGCGGTCAGGAACTCCACCGCCGCGGCACCGGTCGGCCGGGCCGACACCTCGGGCCGCTCGCCGCACAACACCCGCAGGTACCAATCGATGAAGCCGCACTCGTAGGCAACCGAGATCATCGCGGTGATCATGTCGCCGGGCATCCGGGCGGCGCACTCCACCAGCGTCGGCACGCCGTTGGCGAGGATCCACTCGCTGTGCAGCATGCCGGTGCGGAAGCCGGCCGCCCGCGCGAGCCGCCCGGCCGCCTCCCGCAGCGCCTGGTGCGCCGCCTTGGGCAGCGTGGACGGGACGGTGTGCCCGCTCTCCACCGGGCGTCGGCCGCCGATGATCCGCTTGTCGGTGACGTTGCCGAAGACGACCTCGCCCTCGACGACCAGCAGCTCGACGCTGTGCTCCGAGCCGACCAGCAGCTCTTCGACCAGCACCTCGGTGGGCCGGCCGTCGATGGCGTCGGCCGGCGTCCGTGGCGCCGCGCTGGCCGCCCACGCCGCGGCGATCTCCGCCGGGTCGGCGATGAGCTGCACCCCGAGGCTGCCCGACTGGCGGGTGGGCTTGAGCACGCACCGGCCGCCGTGGCGTCGGGCGAACTCCGTCGCCTGCGCCGGGTCGTCGACCAGCTCGTACGCCGGGTTGGCCAGGCCGACCTCGTCGGCGAGCAGTCGCATCCGGTGTTTGTCGGTGAAGACATCGGCGGCGGCCACCCCGGCGCCGGGTAGGCCGAGCCGCTCGGCCAGCTGGGCGCTGGCGCCCACCGCGAACTCGTGGCAGGGCATGACCAGCCGGGCGGTGGCCAGACCGGGCTCCCGGGCGAGCAGCGCATCGACGTCGAGGCCGGTCTGGTATTCGGCCGGCACCACCCGGGAGACCATCGGCAGCCTGGTGTTGACGATCCGCTCGACGTCCCGGCGGCGAATCAACTCAGGCTCCTCGACGAGGACGACGCTGCCTGGCGGCAGATCCTCGTTGAACCAGCGCAGCGAGCCGAACGATGTACCGACTATCACCATCTCGTCGCGGCCCAGCTCGAGTCCCACCGGTGGTGCCTCCCCACATGCCCTGTCGACGCCGAACCGGACAGCCGGCGCAGCAGGACACTAACCGGGTGACGCGCTCTGGTCGCCACCCGGTCGGCCAGCTATGGGCTCCAGCTTTCGGACACGACAGAAGCCGGCGGACCCAAAAGGGGCCGCCGGCTGCCGACGATTTCCGGGTGACGCTGACGCGTCAGGCGCGGGTCACCTTGCCGGCCTTGATGCACGAGGTGCAGACCTGCAGCTTCTTGGTGGTGCCGCCACCGGCCGGGGTACGCACCGACTGGATGTTCGGGTTCCAGCGGCGGTTGGTCCGCCGGTGCGAGTGGGACACGTTGTGGCCGAAGCCCGGCCCCTTGCCACAGACGTCGCACACGCTAGCCACGGGATACTCCTGGGTTTGAAACGTTCATGAGGTCGCCGCCAGGCGCTGCCCGGGCAACCTGGTCAGGTTACCCGATGACCAGCGGCGAGCCCAACCGGCCCGTCCAGCGTACCGGTGGTCCGGCGGCTCCGGCGCGCGGCCCTCGCAGGGAGCGCCGAGCGTGCCCTCGCCGGAGGCCGGAACACCCGCCGGACACGCCGCCGTGGGCCGGGCGACCCCGGCGGGTGTCGGCGCACGCCAGTAGGCTTCCGGTCGTGTTGGACACCCTCGACGCTGCCGCGGTGCGCCGCTGGTGCGCGAGCGGGCTCGCCGTCCTTCAACAGCACCAGGGCGAGATCGACGACCTCAACGTCTTCCCCGTGCCGGACGGGGACACCGGCACCAACCTGGTGCTCACCCTCACCTCCGCGCAGCAGGCCCTCGCCCTCGACCCGGGCACCCTCCCCGACGACGGGCACACCCCGCACGGGCACGCGCTGCGCCTGATGGCCCGGGGTGCGCTGCTCGGCGCGCGGGGCAACTCCGGGGTGATCCTGTCGCAGATCCTGCGCGGCTTCGCCGACGCGCTCGCCGCGGTCCCGGCCGTCCGTGGCCGGCAGCTCGCCGGGGCGCTGACCGGCGCCGCCGGCGCCGCGTACGCCGCGGTCGCCCACCCGGTCGAGGGCACCCTGCTCACCGTGGTCGCCGCCGCGGCCCGCGCCGCCGAGCAGGCGGACAGCGACGACCTGAGCACGGTGGTCCGGGTCGCCTCGGGCGCGGCGGCACAGGCGCTCGCGCGTACCCCGGAACAGTTGCCCGCGCTGGCCCGCGCCGGCGTGGTGGACGCCGGCGGGCGCGGTCTCTGCCTGTTGCTGGACGCGCTGGTCGAGGTGGTCACCGGGCAGAGCCCGGAGCAGCCGCTGCCCGCGCCGCGCGCGGCGCGCCCGCCGGCCACCGCCATGAGGGAGACCGGCTCCCCGGCGTACGCCTACGAGGTGCAATACCTTCTCGACGCCACCGACGAGGCGGTGGCCCGGCTGCGCGCCGAATTGGACGCGCTCGGCGACTCGCTCCTCATCGTCGGTGACGGTGGCCCCGGCGTCGAGACCTGGAACGTGCACGTGCACGTCAACGACGTCGGCGCGGCGATCGAGGCGGGGGTCGTCGCCGGCCGTCCGCACCGGATCACGGTGACCCGGTTCGCCGACCGGGCGGCGCCGCCGCCGGCCCCGCTGCCCGACGGCCGGGCGGCCGTGGTGGTGGCCACCGGCAGCGGCATCGCCGAGCTGTTCGCCGCCGAGGGAGCCGTCGTGGTGCCGGCCAACCCGTCCACCGGTGAGCTGCTCGACGCGATCCGCGCCACCGGGGCGGCCCGGGTGGTGGTGCTGCCCAACGACCCCGACACGCAGTCGGTGGCGAGCGCCGCCGCGCAGGAGGCCCACCGGCTCGGGGTGAAGGTGAGCGTGGTGCCCACCCGCTCCCCGGTGCAGGCCCTCGCCGCTCTCGCCGTCCGCGACCCGTCCCGCCGCTTCGAAGACGACGTCATCGCCATGGCCGAGGCGGCCGGCGCCTGCCGGTACGCGGAGGTCTGCCACGCCGGCAAGGAGGCGCTCACCGTGGCCGGGCCGTGCCGGCCGGGCGACGTGCTGGCGCTGGTCGAGGGAGAGGTGCACCTGATCGGCGCCGACCTGCTCGACACCTGCACCGCCGTGGTCGACCGGATGCTCGGCGGCGGCGGTGAGCTGGTCACCCTGCTCTGCGGGGCGGGCGCCCCGGCCGGGCTGGCCGACCAGGTACGCGAGCACGTCGAGCGGTCCTGGCCGTTCGTGGAGGTCCAGTCGTACGAGGGCGGCCAGCCGCACTATCCGCTCCTGGTGGGGGTCGAATGACGAGCGAACCGGCCACGGTGGACACGCCGCTGAAGAAGCTGGTCGGGGAGAAGACGGCCAAGGCCCTGGCCAGCCACCTCGACCTGCACACCGCCGGTGACCTGGTCTATCACTTCCCCCGCCGCTACGACGAGCGCGGCGAGCACACCGACATCCGCTCGCTGGACGTGGGGGAGCAGGTCACCGTGCTGGCCCAGGTGCAGCGCACCGCCGTGCGGCCGATGCGCCAGCGCCGGGGCAACCTGCTGGAGGTCACCGTCGGCGACGGCTCCGGCGGGGTGCTCACCCTCACCTTCTTCGGCAACCAGGCGTGGCGGGAGCGGGAGCTGCGCCCCGGCCGGTGGGGGCTGTTCGCCGGCAAGGTCACCGAGTTCCGGGGCAAACGACAGCTCAACGGCCCGGAATACGTGCTGCTCGGTGAGGGCGGTGACGGCGAGGCGGCGGCCAGCGAGGAGGTCGAGGAGTTCGCCGGGGCGTTGATCCCGGTCTACCCGGCCGCCGCGGCGGTGCCGACCTGGGTGATCGCCCGCTGCGTCCGGGTGGTGCTGGACACGTTCACCCCGCCGGAGGACCCGCTGCCGGCCACCGTGCGGGCCAGCCGCAACCTGGTCGGCATCGGCCCCGCGCTGCGCGAGATCCACCGGCCGTCCACCAAGGAGGAGCTGTACCGGGCCCGGCGGCGGCTCAAGTGGGACGAGGCGTTCGCCGTGCAGCTGACCCTGGTGCAGCGCAAGCATCGGGCGGCGGCCCGGCCCGCGCAGGCCCGGCCGCCGCGCGCCGGTGGCCTGTTGGACGCGTTCGACGCCCGGCTGCCGTACGAGCTGACCCCCGGCCAGCAGACCGTCGGCCGGGAGGTCGCCGCCGACCTGGCCACCGCGCACCCGATGCACCGGCTGCTGCAGGGCGAGGTCGGCTCCGGCAAGACGGTGGTGGCGTTGCGGGCCATGCTTCAGGTGGTCGACGCCGGCGGGCAGGCGGCGCTGCTCGCCCCGACCGAGGTGCTCGCCGCCCAGCACTACCGGGGCATGCTCGACCTGCTCGGCCCGCTCGCGCGAGCCGGCGAGCTGGGCGCGGCCGAGCACGCGACCCGGGTGGAGCTGGTCACCGGCTCGCTCGGCGCGGCGGCCCGGCGGCGGGCGCTCACCGAGGTGGCCGAGGGGCGGGCCGGCATCGTGCTCGGCACGCACGCCTTGCTCTACGAGGGGGTCGATTTCCACGATCTGGGCCTGGTGGTGGTCGACGAGCAGCACCGGTTCGGTGTGGAGCAGCGGGACGCGTTGCGGGCCAAGGCCGATCAGCCGCCGCACGTGCTGGTGATGACCGCCACCCCGATTCCGCGCACGGTGGCCATGACCGTCTACGGCGACCTGGAGGTCTCCACCCTCTCCCAGCTGCCGCAGGGGCGCTCGCCGATCGCCTCGCACGTGGTGCCGGCCGCCGAGAAGCCGGCCTTCCTCGACCGGGCCTGGCGTCGGCTGCGCGAGGAGGTCGTCGCCGGCCATCAGGCGTACGTGGTCTGCCCCCGGATCGGGGACGGTCCCGCGTCCGAGGAGGAGGCCCCACGCGAGGACGACAACGGCCGCCGACCGCCCCTCGCCGTGACGGAGGTCGCGCCGCTGCTCGCCGAGGGGCCGCTGCACGGCCTGCGGATCGGGGTGCTGCACGGGCGGTTGCCGGCCGACGAGAAGGACGCGGTGATGCGCTCCTTCGCCGACGGTGACCTGGACGTGCTGGTGGCGACCACAGTGGTCGAGGTGGGCGTGAACGTGCCCAACGCCACCGTGATGATCGTGCTGGACGCCGACCGGTTCGGCGTCTCCCAGCTGCACCAGCTGCGCGGCCGGGTCGGTCGTGGCTCGGCCGCCGGCCTCTGCCTGCTGGTCACCGAGGCGGTGGAGGGCTCGTCCGCGCGGGAACGCCTCGACGCGGTCGCCTCCACCACGGACGGCTTCAAGCTCGCCGAGCTGGACCTGGAGCAGCGCCGCGAGGGCGACGTGCTGGGGGCCACCCAGTCCGGCCGCCGGTCTCACCTGCGGCTGCTGTCGCTGCTGCGGGACACCGACCTGATCCGGGACGCCCGGGCCGAGGCGATCGCCCTGGTCGAGGAGGACCCGGAGCTGGTACGGCACCCGGCCCTGGCCGCCTCGGTCGCCGCGCTCGTCGACGAGGAACGCGCGGAGTACCTGGAAAAGGGCTGACGCGGCCTGGTCCGATCCCGCCGTTCCGATCGGACAGCGGGCCCGGATGCGCCGAGGGCGCGCCGACCGGATGGTCGACGCGCCCTCGGGTCAGTTCAGCTCAGGTCAGGCGGTGAAGCGCACCCGACGACGACGAGCCATGACGAACAGGACCGCACCCGCGCCCAGCAGCACTGCGGCACCGCCGACGATGCCGCCGATCGCGGCACCGGTGACCGGCAGACCGCCACCCTGGCCGTCGCAGTCGGCCGGCTTCTCCCAGGCGATCGGGGAGGTGTCGTCCAGGCCTTCCGCCGACGGCGTGACGGTCAGACCCTCGAACGCCTCGAACTCGACGAACACGGTCTGGCCCGGCTCGACGGTCCGCGTCTGCGCCTCGCCCTTGTTCGGGGTCAGGGTAACCTCGAAGGCCTTGCCATCCTCGGGGTTGGCGAAGCCGAACACCAGCTTGTCGCAGGTGGACTCGTAGCCGGCCTGCGGCTCGCCCGGCAGGACGCAGTTCTCGGGGCTCTCCCAGGTGTACGGCTCGCCGAGCTGCTTGTCGCCCTCGGTGACCGTGATCTTGCCGGCGCCGGCCGGCACCACGATGTCGTTCCGGCTGTCATCCGGCTTGATGGTGTAGGTCTCGTTGAAGCCCTTGGCCTGCACGGTCAGCTTGACGTCCGCGGTCGCGTCGGCGCCGTTGGCGAGCGTCACCGTGACCTTGCCATCGCAGTCGGAGGAGAAGCTCGCCGTGGGAGCGGTGACCGGCGCGTTCGGCTCGGGGTTCCCCGGGGTCTCCGGCTCGGGCGAGGACGGGGTCTCCGGCTCCGGGGAGGACGGCGTCTCCGGCTCGGGGGACGACGGGGTCTCGGGCTCCGGGGAGGACGGCGTCTCCGGCTCGGGGGACGACGGGGTCTCCGGCTCGGGCGACGGGCTGCCCTTCGGGTTCTCCTTGCACTTCCCCTTGAAGGTCACCTTGCCCTGGTTCGGCTTCTCGGTGTAGGTGTCGTTCCACTTCATCTGCACCGTGAGGGTGGCCTCGGTGGCCGACCCGGGCACCACCTGCACGCCGGTGAGCGGGGTGTTGACGTCGTGGGGGTACTTGTTCTTTTCCTTCGTCGCGGCGATGCCGCTGATGAGGGTGCCCTTGGGGGTGAGCGCCACGCTTTCCAGCCGGAAGCTCTTGGCCGCCATGTGCATCACACTCTTGACGGTCCAGGTCACCTGCCACTGGCCCGTCGTGGTGTCGCAGACGGCGCTGCCGGTGACATTGCTGTAGTGGGCGCTGGCCGGGCTGGCGACGGTGGCGACGCCGGCGAGGCCGATCAGCGCGCCGGCGGCAACCGCCGCGACGCGCCGGAGGTTCAGACGGTTCACGTCTACTCCTGATTGGGAGAAAGCAGATGCTGTGAAAGGCGGGCGGAAGGTTTGCACACCACGCCTGACACCCGGCCGACCTTATCGATTGGGTCGAGCGCGTCACAGTCCTCAGCGGCCACTAAGGATGATGTTATAAATCTGTGATCTTGCATATGCGAAACGTTATTGCATGACTCCGGAGAGGTGGGGTGCCGCCCGTCGGGCGCTGGCTGGGCGTCACGTAGCGTGAAGGCATGCGCAGGAGCAGACGATGACCCGGATCGTGGCCGGGACGCTCGGCGGGCGGCGGATCGCCGCGCCGCCCGGCGCCGGCACCCGGCCGACCTCCGACCGCGTCCGGGAGGCGCTGTTCAGTGCGGTGCAGGCCGAGATCGACCTGGACGGCGCGCGCTTCGCCGACCTCTATGCCGGTTCCGGGGCGGTCGGGCTGGAGGCGCTGTCCCGAGGCGCGGCGCACGTGCTGCTGGTCGAGTCCGATCCCCGGGCGGCCCGGGTGATCCGGGAGAACATCGCCGCGTTGCGGGCCGCCCCGGCCGCCCGCCTGGTCGCCGGCAAGGTGTCCACCGTGCTCGCGGCCGGGCCCGACGGCGGGCCGTACGACGTGGTCTTCGCCGACCCGCCGTACGCCGTGTCCGACCAGGAGGTCACCGCGCTGCTGGCCGCGCTGGTCGACGGCGGCTGGCTGGCCCGCGACGCCCTGGTGGTCGTGGAGCGCTCCAGCCGGACCGGGCCGGTCACCTGGGTGGAGGGCGTCACTGGTGAGCGCAGTCGCCGCTACGGCGAGACCACCCTTTGGTACGGTCGCCGATCATGAGACGTGCGGTTTGCCCGGGGTCCTTCGACCCGGTCACCAACGGTCACCTCGACATCATCGGCCGGGCCAGCCGGCTCTTTGACGAGGTGATCGTCGGCGTGCTGGTCAACCAGTCCAAGCAGGGGCTGTTCAGCGTCGAGGAGCGCATCGACATGCTCCGCGAGGTGACCGCGTCGTACGACAACGTGCGGGTCGAGTCGTTCCGCGGGCTGCTGGTGGACTTCTGCCGGGATCAGCAGGCGAGCGTGCTGATCAAGGGCCTGCGCGCGGTCAGCGACTTCGACTACGAGCTTCAGATGGCCCAGATGAACATCGGCCTGGCCGGCGTGGAGACCCTTTTCATGCCGACCAACCCGCTCTATTCCTTCCTCTCCTCCAGCCTGATCAAGGACGTGGCCAAGTGGGGCGGCGACATCTCCGCCCACGTTCCCGACCCCGTCCGCGACCAGCTCCTCGCCCGCCTCGCACCCCGCCCCTGACCCCCGTTACGCGATCTTGCACGTGTGGTCGCCGATCGGTCCGAGAAAGGCGATTCGTCGGGGCGGAAAGTGCAAGATCGACGAGCGTCGGCGGCGGCGGCGTGGCGGCGCGGCGTGGCGGGTCGGGGTGTGGCGGTGTGGGGTGGTGGGGGCGCGACATGATGTGTGCAGCGCCGAATCAGGGCGCAGGCCGCATCATGTAGGTCGGCCGACGAACGACAGGAGTGAGGTACCGGTGGACCCGCTCGATCGCATCGACGAACTGATCGCCATGGTGGAGCAGGCCCGCTCCGTCCCGATGTCGCGCAACAACTGCATGGTCGACCGGGGTGAGATGATCGCGGCTCTCGACGAGGTGCGCGCGGAACTCCCCGCTGACCTGCGCCGCGCCGCCGCCCTGCTCGAGGAGCGGGACAAGATCATGGAGGCCGGCCGGCGCGAGGCGGACCGGATCATCAGTGAGGGTGAGGCGGAACACGCCCGCCTGGTCTCGGTGAACGAGATCACGGTCTCGGCCGAACACGAGGGGGCCCGGATCATCGCCGAGGCCCGTGCCGAGGCGCAGCGCCTCCGCGACGAGGTGGACGACTACGTCGACACCGCGCTGGCCAACTTCGAGCAGTTCCTCACCCGGGCGCTCGCCTCGATCGAGCGCGGTCGGGACAAGATGCACGCGCTGCGTGAGATTGGCACCTTCGCCGGTGACGAGGCCGATCGCCCGCTACCCTTCTGAGCGCCCCCTGGCCGGCCGCCGACAGCCGGCACCCGACGGACCGGGGCGGGCCATCCCCCCGGTTCGACGGTCGGGCGGTCGCCCAGGTAACCTTTTTTGTCGGCCTCTCACCGGCCGGAGTCTGACTATGCCCAAACACTCGCCATCTTCACTCAACCCCAGGTCGCCGCTGGTCCTCGACACGAGGGACCTGCCGCGTCGGCCTGGCGCGTTGCGTACGGTCAAGCGGGTCGCGCCGGCACCGGAGGACCTCGGCGTGGAGTTGATCGGCGTGCCGCAAGGTGCGGACCTCGACCTCGACCTGAGGTTGGAGTCGGTGTCCGAGGGCGTGCTCGTCTCCGGGACCGTCACCGGCCCCGTCAAGGGCGAGTGCGGCCGCTGCCTGCGCGAGATCGACGACTCGGTAGCCGTGAAGATCCAGGAGCTGTACGCGTACGAGAACAGCACCACGGACGACACGACCGACGAGGATGAGGTGGGCCGGATGCAGGACGATCTGATCGACCTGGAGCCGGTGTTGCGGGACGCGGTGGTGCTCACACTGCCGACCAACCCGCTCTGCCGGGAGGACTGCCCAGGCTTGTGCCCCGAATGCGGGGTGCACTGGGACGATCTGCCGGCCGACCACAGCCATCAGCAGATCGACCCGCGTTGGGCGGGCCTGTCGCAACTGACCCGTACAGAGGAGTAAGAACCGTGGCCGTCCCCAAGCGCAAGATGTCGCGCAGCAACACCCGGGCCCGCCGGGCGAACTGGAAGGCCGCGGCGGTCGCGACCGTGGCCTGCCCGCAGTGCAAGTCGCCCAAGCTGCCGCACGCCGCCTGCTCCGTCTGCGGCACCTACAACGGCCGTCAGGTCCTCGAAGTCTGACCTGGACGCCGAGTGACGTCCCCGACCACCGGTCGGGTGGCAACCGCACCCTGGCTCGCGCCCGGTGCCCCGGCTCCCTCCACCGTCGGCCGATCCCCGGCCAGTGTCCCGAAGGAGCCGGGCACCGCGCGGATCGCCGTCGACCTCCTCGGCGGGGACGATGCTCCCGCCGTCGTGGTTGACGGCGCTCTGCGAGCGGTGCGTACCGACCCTGACCTGCACCTGCTGCTCGTCGGACCGACCGAGGTCGCCGGCGAGCTGATCGGTGCCCTCGACCCGGAGCAACGAGCCCGGGTCACGGTCCGCCCGGCGCGGACCGCCATCGGCATGGCCGACCATCCCACCGCAGCCCGTGCCGACAGCAGTGTCCGCGCGGCGGTCGTCGCCGTTCGCGATGGGCTCGCCGACGCGATCGTCTCCGCCGGTTCAACCGGGGCCACCGTCACCGCCGCGGCGCTCGGCCTCGGCCGCTGGGCCGGCGTACGCCGCCCGGCCCTGGTGGCCACCCTGCCCGCCGTCGCCGGCCCGGTGGTGCTGCTGGACGTCGGCGGCACCTTGGAGTCCGGCCCCGCCACCCTCGCCCGGCACGCCGTCCTCGGCGCCGCGTACGCCGCCGTGGCGCACGCCGTCGCCGCGCCCCGGGTCGGGCTGCTCTCCGTGGGCGCCGAGGCCGGCAAGGGCGACCGACTGCGCCGCGCCACCGACCCCGCTCTCGCCGCCGTGCCATTGCCGTGCGGTGCCCGCTACGTGGGCCCCGTCGAGGGGTTCGACATCTCCCTCGGCGCGCGCGCCGACGTCGTGGTCACCGACGGGTTCACCGGCAACGTGCTGCTCAAGGCGATCGAGGGCGCGTACGCGATGGCCGGCGGGCCGCCGGCGAACGGCGGTGCCCCACGTGCCGCGGCCCTGCTCGGGGTGGCCGGCACGGTGGTCGTCTGCCATGGCGCGGCCCGGCCCGACGACGTCGCCTCCGGCATCGCCCTCGCCGCCCACCTGTGGCGGCGCGGCGCCACCGACACTGTTTCCACCCTGCTACACGATCTCGTACCTGACCAAACCGACACCGAGGTAGCACCGTCAACTTCTCGGCCTTGAATGACCGGGCTTGCTCGGTTCGTCAGGGTGGTTGACCAGCCTCAGGAACCTCTGAAAGGGAGGTGACTACGTTGTACACAGGTGTGAAGACCCACTCCGGGGTGCTTCCTCAGCCCTGGACCCTGGAATCCGTGTCAGCAGACACGGCCCCGAGATGCCACGAAACGGGACACGGACGCCGTAAGGCAGCCGGTGTGCGACATGGGCGAGGGGAGACCGGCGTGAGCCGGCGTCACCCAGTACCCGCCTCGGCGGGAACCGGCGATGGCCGTGAGGCCCACACTCATCCGGTGGTGTTCGTGGTGGACCGGCACCACCGTCCGCTCCAACCGTGCACCCCGGCCCGTGCCCGGAAGCTGCTCGCCTCCGGCCGTGCCGTGGTGCACCGGCACACCCCGTTCGTGATCCGGCTCAAAGACCGCGAGGTCGTCGACTCGGAGGTGGACGGGGTTGAGCTCGGCATCGACCCGGGTTCGAAGTTCACCGGCATCGCCGTCTTCCGCGCCGACAATGTGGGCGACAACACGGTGCGGACCGGCCTGTTCGCGGTCGAGGTCCGCCACAGGGGCGGGCAGATCCGCGACAAGCTGACCGTCCGCGCCGCCTTCCGCCGTGTCCGCCGGTCACGGAACCTGCGCTACCGGGCACCCCGGTTCAACAATCGGCGCCGGTGGGCACCTGTAACCGGCCTGCATGTGGAGCGGGTCGCGTTCGACACGCAACTGTTGCAGAACCCGAACATCGCCGGGGTCGAGTACCAGCACGGCACCCTGCACGGCTACGAGGTACGTGAGTACCTGCTGGCTAAGTGGGCGCGTAAGTGTGCCTACTGCGGCGTCAAGGGGGTGCCGCTGAACATGCTGGTCGCCGCCGCGACCGGCCGCGGCTGCTACGCCCGCACCCGCTGCAACCGG
Organism: Micromonospora sp. NPDC006766; assembly: GCF_040636055.1. NCBI lineage: Bacteria > Bacillati > Actinomycetota > Actinomycetes > Micromonosporales > Micromonosporaceae > Micromonospora > Micromonospora sp. NPDC006766. The sequence continues at coordinate 14,710 of NZ_JBEYIX010000015.1, forward strand.
TACGGCTTTCCTCGACTGCGGTTGCCGAGGAGTAGATCGGTGTACGGGTTCCAAACCGGCGACCTGGTGCACGCTGTCGTGCGCGCCGGCAAGAACAAGGGCCGGCACGTGGGTCGGGTCGCTGTGCGAACCACCGGGAAGTTCAACATCCGCACCAGCCACGCCCTTGTGCAGGGCATCCATCACCGGCACGTCCGGCTGCTGCAACGCGCCGACGGATGGGCCTACACCCGAGAGGAGGAGCGGCGTTTCCCCCCGGCCCTGAGCTGCCGGGTTTCCACGCCGCAACGCCGATGACCAACGACAAGCGGCGGCGTGCTCCCGTCGGCCACCTGGAGGCGGCCTTCGGGGTGTCGCTCGACCCGGAACTGCTGGAACGAGCGCTGACCCACCGTTCCTACGCGTACGAGAACGGTGGCCTGCCCACCAATGAGCGGCTGGAGTTCCTGGGCGACTCGGTGCTCGGCGTGGTGATCACCACGGCGCTGTTCCACAACCACCCGGACCTGCCCGAGGGGCAGCTCGCCAAGCTACGGGCCAGCGTGGTGAACATGCGCGCGCTCGCCGACGTGGCGCGGGGCCTCGGCCCTGCCGGGCTCGGCGCGTACCTGCTGCTGGGCAAGGGGGAGGAGACCACCGGCGGCCGGAACAAGGCCAGCATCCTGGCCGACACCCTGGAGGCGCTGCTCGGCGCGATCTATCTGCAGTACGGCCTGGACACCGTGGCCGACGTGATCCACCGGCTGTTCGACCCGCTGATGGCCGAGTCGGCCGGCCGGGGCGCCGCCCTGGACTGGAAGACCAGCCTTCAGGAGCTGACCGCCGCGCTGGGGCTGGGCGTGCCGGAATACCGGATCGAAGGTACCGGCCCGGACCACCTGAAGACCTTCACCGCCTGGGTGGTGGTGGCCGGCAACCGGTACGGCGGCGCCGAGGGGCGCAGCAAGAAGGAGGCCGAGCAGCGGGCCGCCGAGTCGGCCTGGCGGATGCTGACCGAGCAGGCCGAACAGGAGCAGGGCACGTTGCCTGCGACGGAGGGTGTCGGCCTTGCCTGAGCTGCCGGAGGTCGAGACGGTCCGGCAGGGCCTGGCCCAGTGGGTCACCGGACGAACCATCGCCTCGGTCGAGGTGCGCCACCCCCGGGCGGTACGCCGGCACCAGCCGGGCGCGGCGCACTTCGCCGACGTGCTGGCCGGTCGGACGATCACCGACGTCCGACGCCGGGGCAAATACCTGTGGCTGCCGTTGGACAGCGTGGACGCCCTCATCGGGCACCTCGGCATGTCCGGCCAGCTGCTGCTCCAGCCGGCCGGGGCGGCCGACGAGCTGCACCTGCGGGTCCGGTTCCGGTTCGCCGACGACGGTCCGGAGCTGCGCTTCGTCGACCAGCGCACCTTCGGCGGGCTGTCGGTCTCCGCCGGCGGGGCGGAGCTGCCGGCCGAGATCGCGCACATCGCCCGGGACCCGATGGACGCGGAGTTCTCCGACGCCGACTTCGTGGCCGCGCTGCGCCGGCGGCGTACCGAGGTGAAGCGGGCGCTGCTCGACCAGACCCTGGTCTCCGGGGTCGGCAACATCTACGCCGACGAGGCGCTGTGGCGGGCGAAGCTGCACGGCGCGCGCCCGACCGACGCGCTCACCGGCCCGGCGGTCACCCGGCTGCTCGGGCACGTCCGCGACGTGCTCGGTGAGGCGATCAAGCAGGGCGGCACCAGCTTCGACGAGCTGTACGTCGACGTCAACGGCGAGAGCGGCTACTTCGACCGGTCGCTCAACGCGTACGGCCGGGAGGGGGAACCCTGCCCGCGGTGCGGTGCGCTGATCCGCCGCGAGGCGTTCATGAACCGCTCGTCGTACAGTTGCCCGCGCTGTCAGCCGCGCCCCCGGGCCGGCCTTCGGGGATGACCCCGAGCCGGTTCAGGGTTGCGCCGGTGTGCTGTGCCCGGCCGCGGGTGGGGGACGAGCCGGGGACGTTCCCGGATGTCCGGGCGTCGCCCGCTGCCTAGCGTCAAACACCGTCGGTACGGGACCGACGTGTGGAGGGGGAACCCAGGTATGGGCAGGCGACCGGTGACGGTGCGGTTGGCGCGGTGGAGTGCGGAGCACCCGTGGCGGGCCATCGCGTTGTGGGTGGTGTTCGTCGCGGTGTGCTTCGTCGGCGGCAACGCCGCAGGCATGACCGAGGCGACCAACGCCGACCAGGCGACCGGTGAGTTCGGACGGGCCGAGCTGATCGTCGACAGCGGCGGCTTCCACGAGCCGGCGACGGAGAACGTGCTGATCACGTCCCGCTCCGGGACGCTCGACCAGGCTGCGGCGAGAGCCGCCGCCGACGACGCGGCGGCCCGGCTGCGGCAGGTCGACGGGGTGGCCTCGGTGGGTTCGCCGCTGCCGTCCCAGGACGGCAGCGCGTTGCTGCTGCCGATCACCATGTCCGGCGACCCGCAGACCGCGTCCGAGCGGGTGCAGCCGCTGCGGGACGCCACCGCGAAGGTGCAGGAGGCGCACCCGGCGCTGCGGATCGAGGAGGTCGGTGGACCCTCGATCAACAAGGCGCTCGACGACACCCTGGGCCGGGACTTCCTGCGGGCCGAGCTGCTCAGCCTGCCGGTCACCCTGGCCATCCTGATCGTCGCGTTCGGCGCGCTGATCGCGGCCGGGGTGCCGGTGCTGCTCGCGCTCTCCTCGGTGGCCGCGGCGATGGGGCTGTCCACCCTGGCCTCGCATCTGGTGCCGGCCAACGACACCACGGGCAGCGTGATCCTGCTGATCGGCATGGCGGTCGGCGTCGACTACTCGCTCTTCTACGTTCGTCGGGAGCGGGAGGAACGGGCGAAGGGACGGTCCGGGCTCGACGCGGTGGAGATCGCGGCGGAGACCTCCGGGCACGCCGTGGTGGTCTCCGGCACCGCTGTGATCATCTCGATGGCCGGGCTGCTACTCGCCCAGGACGCCATCTTCTCGTCCCTCGCGGTCGGCTCGATCCTGGTGGTCGCGGTCGCGGTGATCGGCTCGCTGACCGTGCTGCCGGCGCTGCTGGCCAAGCTCGGCCGCTGGGTGGACCGGCCCCGGGTGCCGCTGCTGTGGCGGCTCACCGCGCCGCGTACCGGCCGGGACGGTCAGCCGGCCCGGCCCCGGTTCTGGCCGGCCGTGCTGAAGCCCGCGCTGCGGGCGCCGCGAACCACCCTGTTCGTCTCGGTCGGGCTGCTGCTCGCCCTGGCCGCCCCGGCGCTGGGCATGAAGATGAAGTTCCCCGGCATGGAGGACGTGCCGCGCACCACGCCGGCCATGCAGGCGTACGACCGGCTCACCGCCGCGTTCCCGAGCAACGGCACCAGCCACACGCTGGCGGTGCGGGCGCCGGCCCAGCAGGCCGACCGGGTGCGCGCGGCGTTGACCGACCTGGCCGGTCGGGCCGCCGCCGACCCGCTCTTCGCGCCGGCCGAGGGGGACGGCCCGAAGATCAAGGTGTCGGCCGACCATCGGGTGTCGGTGCTGGAGGTGGCCACGCCGTACGCCAGCCGCACGGAGGAGGCCACCCGGTCGCTGCACAAGCTGCGCGAGGACCTGGTGCCGGCGGCGCTGCGCGGCATCCCCGGAATCGAGTACGCGGTCGGCGGTGGCGTGGCCGCCAACGAGGACTACGCGCAGCACATCCGGGAGAAGCTGCCCATCGTGGCCGCCTTCGTGCTGGCGCTGACCTTCCTGGTGATGGCCTGGACGTTCCGGTCGGTGGTCGTCGCGCTCACCGCGATCCTGTTGAACCTGCTCTCCGCCGGCGCCGCGTACGGCCTGCTGGTGCTGGTCTTCCAGGGCGACTGGGCGGAGGGTTTGCTCGGTTTCACCTCGATGGACGCCATCGTCACCTGGCTGCCGCTGTTCCTGTTCGTGGTGCTCTTCGGGCTCTCCATGGACTACCACGTCTTCGTGGTCAGCCGGATCCGTGAGGGAGTTCGGGACGGCCTGCCCAACCGGGACGCGGTGGCGTACGGAATCACCTCGTCGGCGGGCGTGGTGACCAGCGCGGCGATCGTGATGGTCGGGGTCTTCTCGATCTTCGCGACGCTCAGCACCATCGACATGAAGCAACTCGGCGTCGGGCTGGCCGCGGCGATCCTGCTGGACGCCACGATCATCCGGGCTGTGGTGCTGCCGTCCCTGATGACCCTGCTGGGCGACGCGAACTGGTGGGCCCCGCGCTTCCTGCGCGCCCGGGCGGAGGCCCCGCCCGCCGACCCGCCCGCCTCCACCCCGGAACTGGTCGGCGCGCACTGATCCGGGGCACCCGCCCAGCCTGATAGGCCTGCAAAGGACACACAAGTCGGAAGCGATATGCCTCTGAGTCATGAAAATGACTCAAAGGCATATCGCTCGCGGGAGGTTTTCGCTCCGGCGGCCGTACCGCCAGGGTGGTCGCGAAAGGATTAGCGCGAGCGACGGCGGGGCATGTGGGCCGCCATGGACGAACAGCTCACCTCGGCGGCCGGGACGCTGCGACCGGCCGGCACCGTGCGGACCAACGTCCCGGCCCGCCTGGACCGGCTGCCCTGGTCACGCTGGCACTGGATGATCGTGATCGGTCTCGGCACGGTGTGGATCCTCGACGGCCTCGAGGTGACCATCGTCGGCAACCTCTCCGGCAAGCTCGCCGAGCCGGGCAGCGGCCTGAGCATCACGCAGAGCCAGGTCACCGGCCTGGCCGCCGCGCTCTACGTGGCCGGCGCCTGCACCGGGGCGCTCTTCTTCGGCTGGCTGACCGACCGGTTCGGGCGTAAGAAGCTGTTCCTGCTGACCCTCGGGCTCTATCTGCTCGCCACCGCGATGACCGCGCTCTCGTTCCACACCTGGTGGTTCTTCCTGTTCCGGTTCCTGACCGGCATGGGCATCGGTGGCGAGTACGCGGCGATCAACTCCGCGATCGACGAGCTGATCCCGGCGCGGCACCGCGGTCGGATCGACATCATCATCAACGGCACTTTCTGGCTCGGTGCCGCGCTCGGGGCGCTGCTGACCGTACCGCTGCTCAACGGCCTGCCGACCAACCTCGGCTGGCGGGTGGCCTTCGGCCTGGGCGCGGTGCTCGGCGTGGTGATCCTCCTGGTCCGCCGGCACGTCCCGGAGAGTCCGCGCTGGTTGTTCATTCACGGCCGGGCCGACGAGGCGAATCGGCTGATCGACTCGGTCGAGGCGGAGGTGCGTCGGGAGACCGGCGCGGACCTGACCGAGGCCGACAGCTTCATCGAGATCCGGCAGCGCCGGAGCACGAACTTCGTGGAGATCGCGAAGACCTTGTTCACCCGCTACCCGAAACGCGCCGCGCTGGGCTTCGCGCTCTTCATCGGGCAGGCGTTCCTCTACAACGCGATCACCTTCGGCTTCGCCCAGATCCTGCAGACCTTCTTCGCGGTCCCGCCGGGCAACAGCGGCTACTACTTCGCGGTGATCGCGGTCGGCAACCTGCTCGGCCCGCTGCTGCTGGGGCGGCTCTTCGACTCCGTCGGCCGGGTGCCGATGATCGCCGGCTCGTACCTCGGTTCCGGGGTGCTGCTGCTCGGCACCGCCTGGCTGTTCCACTCGGGTGTGCTCGACGCGGTGACCATGACCGCCTGCTGGTGCGTGGTGCTCTTCTTCGCGTCGGCCGGCGCCAGCGCGGCGTACCTGACGGTCAGCGAGATCTTCCCGATGGAGACCCGTGCCATGGCGATCGCGTTCTTCTACGCGCTCGGCACCGCCGCCGGCGGCATCACCGGCCCGCTGCTCTTCGCCAAGCTGGTCGGCACCGGCCGGGTCGGCGACACCGTACTCGCCTTCGTCGTCGGCGCGTCCGTGATGATCATCGGTGGCCTGGTCGAATTGGTCCTCGGCATCAAGGCGGAGGGGAGGTCACTGGAGGACCTGGCCACTCCCCTCAGTGCCGAAGCGGCCGGTGCCGCCGGGGCGGATCAGGAAACGGGGCACGGCTCGCGCCAGGCGTCCAGCTTCCGATCCTTGAGCATGGAGGCGAAGCCGTAGCCGACGGTGGTGACGCAGAAGGCCTCCGGGTCGCCGGAGTATTCGACGTGGAAGACCGGCTTGTGCGCGTCGGCGAAGGGCAGCAGCTTGGCGCACTCCCGCCGGCGTACGCACTCCTGGTTGACGGCGAAGTCGAAGTCGGGCGCGAGCGCGGCCACCTGCGGCACGTCGTCGACCAGCCCGGGCGAGAGGGCGAGCCGACGGGCCAGGGCGGCCACCCGACGGTTGAACAGCAGTTGGTCGTCGAAGTCGAACGGAAAGCCGGGGCGGTGTCGGTAGCCGTCGGCGTCGTCGATCGCGACCGCGCCGAAGCCCTTGCCTCGGCACAGTCGGAACCGGTCGGCGAGGACCGGCTCTAGCGTGTTCCACCGGCGTACATCCAGCCACCGGCTGGCGGGCCGGCCAGAAACCGCGTCACCGCGTACGTCCGCCGGGAAGCGGCTGGCGTCCGGGTCGGTCGGCGTCCACGTGCCGACGCGTACCTGACAGACCAACCGGCGGCCCCGGGCCCGCAGCGCGGCGGTCTCGGCGGTCGTGGTGTGGACCGGGTCGAGGAGGAAGACGTCGACGTCGACCGTGGCATCCACCGGGCCGGTGAGCTGCCACTGCCACTGCCATCGGCTGGCCAGCGCTGACGGCCACCGGGTGGGCGCACCGGGCGGGGCGACCGGATGGCGGCAGCCGGGCACCGGGGCGAGCAGCAGCGCCGCCACCAGCGCCGCCACGCCCCGGCGCAGCCCGCGTGGCAGGACGCGGACCGGCCGGACGCGCGGCACGGGCCACGCCGGCCGCATCCGCATCGACAGCTCCCGGGTCGCGGGCGACGCACCGCCGCCCCCCGGTCAAACGAGCACGGACCCGGTGACGACGCGGCGGCAGTCCGCCGCGGGAGTGTCCGCTCAGCGTGGGGTGCCGAAGTCCTGCGTCCAGTACGGCCCGTTGCTGCGCGCCACACCCACGCCGATCTGGGTGAACGAGCAGTTCAGGATGTTGGCCCGGTGGCCCGAGCTGTTCATCCAGGCGGCCATGACCGCGGCCGGGCTCTGCTGGTTCCAGGCCACGTTCTCGCCGTACGCCCGCCAGGCGTAGCCGACCCGGTCGAGCCGCTCGCCGACGTCGCTGCCGTCGCTGCCGTCGTGCGTCATGTTCTTGTGATCGGCCTGGTCCTGGCTGTGCCGCTGGGCGGCCAGCGTCAGCTTGTCGCTGACGGTCAGCGCCTGGCAGCCGGCCTTGGCCCGTTCCTGGTTGACCAGATCGACGACCTGCTGAAGTTCCGCGCTGAGCCCGGTTGCCGAGGTGACCTGGGTGTTTTTGCTGCTGCTCGGCGCGGCGGTGCGCTGGAGCTGACGGGAGGGGGCGGTGGTCCGGCTGGGCAGTGACGTGACCGTCCGGGTCGGGCTCGGCAGGGCGACGCTGGGCAGGGCGCTCGGCGTGCTGGTGGGCGAGGCCGGGGCGAGGGCGCCGCCGGGGGCGGCATCGGTGGTGTCCGGCGCGGCCGGGGCGGCGGCCACCGCGTCGTCGGCCGCGATCGGCTCGGTCGGCCGGTCCTCCGGCGGCAGCAGCAGGGCGGCCACGCCCAGGCTCACCGCCAGGGTCGCCGCGGCGGCGGCGCCGCCGACCACGAGGGGGTGCGCGGAACGGCCTCGCCGTCGGTGTCGCCCTGGCTTCTCGGGCGCGGCGTCGGTGGCCGGCTGCCAGGTGCCGGTCGGCAGAACCTCGGTCGGGGCGTCGGCCCGGTCCGTGGCCGACTGCTCCAGCTCGTCCCCGAAGAGGTACGCCGACCGTGGCTCGGGCCGGTCGGTGAGCCAGGCCGGCCCGTTGCCGGCCGGTGGCTCCCGGCGCCGGGCAACGCCATCCGGTTCGATCGGGTCGGTCGAGCGGTACACGCCTGCCCCCTCCACGGGATCGGTTGCGGGCCGGGCCGAGGTTACGGTCGCGCCGCGAGCTGCGGCAACGCCACTAAGAAAGAGTTAAGGGGAACCCGACACCGAGGGTGAGTCGTTCACGCATTTCCGGGCGTACAGTTATGTGGTCCGGACAGAGCGTGTCCATGCCTTCCGGCAGCCCCCGACAAGTGGACCGGCCGACCTAAAGATGATCTACGGCCTGCGAGAACTTGACGAAGGAGGGGGTTGCGGCTCAATATGTAGGTGTCGCCAGTCGCGCCCAGTCATGCCCGGATTTAGCTGGGATGGCAGCCGCGAACATGATGGGCGCGCGTTGGCCGGCCTTTCCGGCAGCGCATATCAAGGAGTCAGCATGGCGAAGGCCCTCTACGGCCACGTTGGTGCAGCGCCCGACCGGCGTCTGCTCGACGAGGTCACCCGACTGCGTGCCATGGTTCAGGCACTCGAGTTCGAGATCACACGTCTGCGTGCCGACAATGATCGGCTGGCGGCGGCAGCGGCGGAGGCTGATGACCTCCTGCGGCTGGCCGAGCCGGCGCTGACCTGATCTCCAGTTGTCGAAAAACTGAATCGCAGCACCCGGAAAACGCGCGCCGACACCACAGTGCCGGCGCGCAGCTTTGTCCGTACATCTTTCCTTTACGTGCCGCATCCCTCTCCGGCCAGGTGAGCCCGGAATTACGTGGCCGCGACCGTGCCGTGAATAAGATCTTGTGGTTTTCCGCACTGCGTCGGTGCACGCCGGAACCGGACACGACGGACCCGCGGTGGGTCGCTTACGGCGGCCTCCCCGGCCCCGGGTTAGTCTGCGGGTTGACCAGGTCCGCGCAGCCGGCGACGGTACGGCGGCCACCGGACGAGGATCGAGAAGGTGCATCTCAAGAGCCTGACGGTGAAGGGCTTCAAGTCCTTCGCCTCCGCGACGACGCTGAAGCTGGAGCCCGGGATCACCTGCGTGGTCGGCCCGAACGGCTCCGGCAAGTCCAACGTCGTCGACGCCATCGCCTGGGTGCTCGGCGAGCAGGGCGCCAAGGCGCTGCGCGGCGGCAAGATGGAGGATGTGATCTTCGCCGGCACCGCCGGGCGGGCGCCGTTGGGCCGGGCCGAGGTCACCCTCACCATCGACAACACCGACGGCGCGCTGCCGATCGAGTACACCGAGGTCTCCATCACCCGACGGATGTTCCGCTCCGGTGAGAGCGAGTACGAGATCAACGGCGACTCCTGCCGGCTGCTCGACATCCAGGAGCTGCTGTCAGACTCCGGCATCGGCCGGGAGATGCACATCATCGTCGGGCAGGGCCGGCTCGACGGCATGCTGCACGCCAAGCCGGAGGACCGGCGGGCGTTCATCGAGGAGGCGGCCGGCGTCCTCAAGCATCGCAAGCGCAAGGAGAAGGCGCTGCGGAAGCTCGACGCGATGCAGGTAAATCTCAACCGCGTGACCGACCTCACCGTCGAGCTGCGCCGTCAGCTCAAGCCGCTGGGCCGGCAGGCCGAGGTGGCCCGACGCGCCGCCGCCATCCAGGCCAACCTGCGCGACGCCCGGCTGCGGCTGCTCGCCGACGACCTGCACACCCTGCGCACCACCCTGGACAGGGAGATCGCCGACGAGACCGCGCTGCGTGAGCGGCGGGAGCAGATCGAGGCGGAACACACCGAGGTGCAGGCCCGCCTCGGTGAGCTGGAGGCCGACCTCGCCGAGGACGCCCCGCTGCTCGCCGCCGCCCAGGACACCTGGTACAAGCTTTCCGCGCTCCAGGAGCGGTTCCGCTCCATCGAGCAGCTCGCCCAGGAACGGCTGCGCCACCTCAGCGCCGCACCCGACGACGAGCGCCCCGGCCGCGACCCCGACCAGCTGGAGGCCGAGTCCCAGCGGGTCCGCGAGCAGGAGGAGGAACTGCGCGCGGCGCTCACCGACGACCAGATCCGGCTGGCCGAGGCGGTCGAGCACCGGCAGGAGCTGGAACGGCAGCTCGCCGCCGCCGAGCGGGAACTGGTCGCTGCCGCCAAGGCCATCGCCGACCGGCGGGAAGGGCTGGCCCGGCTGACCGGCCAGGTCAACTCGGCCCGGGCGCGGACCACCAGCGCCGGCGAGGAGATCGAACGGCTCGCCGCGGCGCACGCCGACGCGATGGCCCGCGCCGAGAAGGCCCAGGCGGAGCTCGACGCGGTCGCCGAGCAGTCCACCGAGGCCGACCGGGACAACGCCGACCTGGACGCGCGGCACGCCGAGGCGGTGGCCGTCCACGAGCGGGCGCAGTCGGCCGTCCGCGGCCTCGCCGACGCCGAGCGCGCCGCCGAGAAGGACGCGGCCACCTGGAAGGCCCGCGAGGAGGCGCTCGCCCTCGGCCTGCGCCGCAAGGACGGCACCGGGGCCCTGCTGGCCCGCGCCGGCCAGGTGCCGGGCCTGCTCGGCAGCCTCTCCGGGCTGCTCACCGTCGCGCCCGGCCACGAGGCGGCGCTCGCCGCCGCGCTCGGCGGGCTCGCCGACGCGGTCGCGGTCACCGGCGTGGACGAGGCCGTCGAGGCGATGCGGCTGCTCAAGATCTCTGATGCCGGGCGGGCCGGGCTGCTAGTCGGCAGCCCGGCCGGGCCGGGCATGGACGGCCCCGCCGACGCGCTGCGCCCGAAGCTGCCCGACGGCGCCCGCTGGGCCCCCGACCTGGTGGAGTGCGCGCCCGAGATCCGGCCCGCGGTATACCGGGCGCTGCGCGACGTGGCGCTGGTCGACGACCTCGCCGCCGCGGCCGAACTGGCCGCCGGCAACCCGGAGCTGCGGGCGGTCACGGCCGACGGCGACGTCGTCGGGGCGTACGCGGCGGCCGGTGGGTCGGCCAAGGCGCCCAGCTTCATCGAGGTGCAGGCAGCCGTCGAGGAGGCCCGGACCAACCGGCTCGCCGCCGAGCGGGCCAGCGCCGAGCTGCGCGAGCAACTGGTCGACGCGCGCGCCGAGGTGGCCGCCGCGAAGGAGGCCGTGCAGCACGCCGCCGCCGCCAAGCGCGAGGCGGAGAGCCACCGCAACGCCGCCGCCCGCCGCCTCGCCGAGCTGGGCGCGGCAGCCAGGTCGGCCAGGGCGGAGACCGACCGGCTCGGCGAGTCCCGGGCGCGCGCCGAGGCGGCCCGGGAACGCGACCTGCAGGCGCTCGCCGAGCTGGCGGAACGGCTGCGGCTGGCCGAGGTCACCCCGGTCGACGCGGAACCGTCCACCGAGGAGCGCGACCAGCTCGCCGCGATGGTGCCGCAGGCCCGGCAGAACGAGATGGAGGTCCGGCTCGCCGTGCGTACCGCCGAGGAGCGGGTTTCCTCGATCGCCGGCCGGGCCGACTCCCTCGCCCGCCAGGCGAACGCCGAACGGGCCGCGCGGGAGCGCGCGGCGGCCCGCCGGGCGGCCCGTACCCGCGGCGCGGCGATCGCCCGGGCCGTGGTCGGTGGGGCCCGCGAGGCGCTGACCCGGCTCACCGTCTCCATCGCCCGCGCCGAGGAGCATCGCGATGCCGTGGCGCGCGAGCGCGCCGCCCGCGAGGCCGAGCTGTCCGAGGTACGCGGCGCGGCCAAGCGGCTCGGCGCCGAGCTGGAGCGGCTGACCAGCCAGGTGCACCGGGACGAGGTGGCCCGCGCCGAGCAGCGGCTGCGTATCGAGCAGTTGGAGGCCAAGGCTGCCGAGGACTTCGGCCTCGACGTACCGACGCTGATCGCCGAGTACGGCCCGGAGCAGCTCGTTCCGCCCACCCAGGCGGACGTCGCGACCGCCGAGAAGGAGGGGCAGCCGGTGCCCGAGCCGGTCCGCTACGAGCGGCCGGTGCAGGAGAAGCGGGCCGCCAAGGCGGAACGGGAGCTGGCCCTGCTCGGCAAGGTCAATCCTCTCGCGCTGGAGGAGTTCGCCGCGCTGGAGGAGCGCTACAAGTTCCTCTCCGAGCAGCTGGAAGACCTCAAAGCCACCCGCCGGGACCTGCTCACCGTGGTCAAGGACGTCGACGACCGGATCCTGGAGGTCTTCGCCAGCGCGTTCGAGGACACCGCGCGCGAGTTCGAGCAGGTTTTCACCGTGCTCTTTCCCGGTGGCGAGGGTCGCCTGGTGCTCACCGACCCGGAGGACCTGCTCACCACCGGAGTCGAGGTGGAGGCCCGGCCGCCGGGCAAGAAGATCAAGCGGTTGTCGCTGCTCTCCGGCGGTGAACGGTCGCTGACCGCGGTGGCCATGCTGGTGGCGATCTTCCGCGCCCGGCCCAGCCCGTTCTACATCATGGACGAGGTGGAGGCGGCCCTCGACGACGTGAACCTGGGCCGCCTGATCACGCTGCTGGCGCAGCTGCGGGAGAAGAGCCAGCTCATCGTGATCACGCACCAGAAGCGGACCATGGAAATCGCCGACGCGTTGTACGGCGTGACCATGCGCAGCGGGGTCACCCAGGTGATCAGCCAACGGCTCAACCGGGCCGACGACAACGGGCAGGAGAAGGACGAGTGAGTCGGGAACGGGCGACGGCGCTGCTGGTGGACTTCGACGGCGTGCTGCGCCGCTGGGATCCGGCGGTGGCCGCCGCCGTCGAGCGGGAATACGGGCTCACCGAGGGCGTACTGGGCGAGATCGCCATGTCGTGGGGCCTGCTCCAGCCGGTGCTCACCGGCCAGGTCAGCCACGCCCAGTGGATGAGCAGCGTGGCCGACGCGCTAGCCCCCTCGGTGGGCGACCCGGCCCGGGCCCGCGCCGCTGTCGACGAGTGGCAGCGCTACCGGGGCGAGGTCGACCCCGATGTGCTCGCCTTCATCCGCGAGGCGCGGGCGGCTGGCGTACGGGTCGGGCTGGGCACCAACGCCACCGACCTGCTCGACGCCGACCTGGCCGCGCTGGGCCTGACCGACGAGCTGGACGTGGTGGTCAACTCCGCGGTCGTCGGGGTGCACAAGCCGGCGAAGGAGTACTTCCAGGCGGCCTGTGCCGCGCTGGAGACGTCGCCGGCGCGGGTGCTCTTCGTCGACGACGAGGACCGGGCCGTCGCGGGCGCCCGGGTGGCCGGGTTGTCGGCGTACCGCTGGAGCGGCCCGGGCGACCTGCGCTACCTGCGCGCCGCGCTGGCGTTCTGACGCCACGCCCACCGCCTCCGGCACGGGAGCCCGCCCGATTTCGCCGATACGGCGAGTCCCAGCTCGCCGGGACCCGCTGTATCGGGTGCCGCCGTCAGGCGCCGGTCACGCCGTCGATCCGCTCCCGGATCAGGTCGGCGTGGCCGTTGTGCCGGGCGTACTCCTCGATCATGTGGACGTACACCCAGCGGACGTTGATCTCGTCGGTGCCGCCGTCGCGGCGGCGGGCGAAGGTCTGGTCCAGCGAGAGGCCGGCGGCGGCCTGTCGGGCCGCTTCGACCTCGGCGGCGTAGGTGGCGAAGTCGGTCGCCGCGTCGGCGTCGGCCACGTCGTCGAGATCGCCGTCGGGGCTGGCCTCGGTGCAATAGAGGTCGTCGAGCTGCTGGCCGGCGGCCCGGATGCGGAACCACCAGCGTTCCACCTCGGCCATGTGCCGGACGAGGCCGAGCAGGGTCAGGTTGGACGGCTCGACGCTCGGGGTCTTGAGTTGCTCGGCGGTCAGGCCGGCGCATTTGAGCAGCAGGGTGTCGCGGTGGTAGTCGAGCCAGCCTTCGAGCATGGTGCGCTCGTCGCCGACGTAGGGCTCGTGCTTCCGGCTGATCTCCGGTGCTTTCCAGGTCATCCGGCGATGTTAGGAGGGCGCCCCTGTACAACGCGAGGCGTTAACAGGGGCCCCTCCTTGCGCTCCGGGCACTACGACGACGGGTCAGCGGCCGGTGCGGTGGTCGGGCCGGCTCCGACGAACAGCCGGTCCAGCAGATTGCGGGTGGCCTGCTGGATCCGCGGGTCTCCGGGCGACGTGCCCGGGCCCGCCGGGTCGCGGAGCGCCCTGGTCCAGCCGAAGGTGCCGGCGGCGAAGACCCAGGCCCCGGAGTGCGCCTGGTAGAGGTGGGTGTGCTGCCGGTACGCCCTACCGGCGTGCGTGAACGGGGAGTCGGCCAGCAGACTCCGCTCGACGGCGGCGGGTTCCGGCACGCCGGGCATGAGCTGATCGGCCTCGCCCCAGACCAGCCCGCGGATCTCGTCGCCGTCGGCCACCCCGGCGTCCGCCCAGAACCAGTGCCCGCTGGTTCGCACCACCAGCGGCGCGACGCCGTCCACCACGCTGACGTACTGGACGCCGATCAGCTTTTGCTCGGGGCTGTCGGCGATGCGCCACCGGCAGGTCGGCGGCGCGGGGTGACCCTTGCGGCGGTGGCTCTTGGCGCACTCGACGGTCCGGTCGCCGGCCTCGTACCGGATCCGCCAGTAGCAGTTGTTGGGGGCGAGGAAGACCAGGCTGGTGCCGCGGTCCCGGGCGGTGGTGACGGCGGCCCGCATCTCGGCCGACCAGTACTCGTCGTGGCCGGCGAAGACGACCACCCGGTGCTGGTGCGGAACCACCCGGCCGGTGTGCAGGTCTTCGCTGGTGGCGTAGGTGAGGTCGTAGCCCTGCTCCTCGGCCCACCGGACGAAGGCGACATCTCCGACGGCCTGGCCCGGCAGGCCGCCGCCGCCGTACGGCCGGTCGTGGCTCACCGCCCGAGCCCGCGCCGCGTTCACCCAGCGGCCGGTGGCGTCGTACCCGTAGTACAGGCTCGCTCCGGTGCGGCCGTCCGCGGGCCAACGGTTGTACGCCTGGTACGTGCTGGTCGGTATCACCACCAATCCGGCCGAGCAGGGGGCCGGATTCCGGACCACGAACGGGATCCACCAGTGCACCCCGGCGGCGGAGCGGAGCAGGGCCAGGTGGTAGCCACTGACCTGGTCGCGGGGGATCCGTAGCCGCCAGCCGGGCGACCAGGCGCAGCGGACCAGCCGGGTGGTGGGATCCACCGCGGGCGGGGCCTGGGTCTGCCCGGCGAGCCACGGGCTGGACGCCACCAGCCGGGCACCCGCCCCGCCGTAATGCCCCAGCCGATAGACCGAGATCTGATAGTCCTGTGCCGGGGCGACCGACACATGGAAGGTGATCTCCTCGCCGACCGCGACGCTGGTACGGTCGGCGTACCCGGCGAGTTGGCCGGTCGCCTCGTTGGCCCGCCGTGGGCCGCGGAGCCTGAAGGCGGCGGCACCCGCCCGAGCGTTCTCCCGGACTACGGGCGACACGGCGCTGCGGCTCACCGGCTCAGAAGGGGAGAGGTCGTCGCCGACTGGCGGGCTGGTTTCGAGCCCTCCGGCGACGGCCGTCAGCGCGCCGGCTGCCCCCAGCCCGCCGATGATCCTCAGCGCCCGGCGCCGGGAAGCGCCCGCCAACTCCCGCATGCCCGGTTCCTCCCCGTCGCCCGATGGCCATCCATAGCAGACTGTTCACGATGGTTGCGCCACCGCGGTCACCGGGGCGACTGTTCGGGAAGAATCAGAAGGTCTCGTTGAAGCGGTGCAGCAGTCGAGCGAAGTCCTCGACGTCCCGCTTCGGCCAGTTCCTCATCGTCCGGCGGATCTGTTCGAGTCGGGCCGTCCGCGCCGCGTCGAACCGGCGGCTGCCCTCCTCGGTGAGGCTGAGCTGGGCCGCCCGCCGGTCGGTCGGGTCCGGGTCGCGGCGGACCAGGCCCAGCCCTTCCAGGCCGGCGATCTGCCGGCTGAGCGTGCCCTTGCCGACACCCAGCCGGGCGGCCAGGTCGGTCAGCCGGATCGAGCCGGACCGGCGCAGCCAGAGCAGCAGACCGTAGGTGTTCGGCTCCAGGTTGGGGTGGACCTCCCGAGCTACCTCCCAGGACAGCGCGCGACCGCGGCGCAGCAGCGCGGTCAGCTCGTCCTCCACCGCGCGCAGGGCTTCCGGCAGGTGATCGTCCACGGGGCAGAGCGTACTCAAACCGGGTGACTGAGGAGCTGCCGTGCCACCACGCGCAGATCGCCGTCGCCGGTGGTGCCCTCGATCGTCACCTCGGCCGAGCGGCCCCGGTGGGTCAGGGTGGCCACCGCGTTTCCGAAGTAGGGTCCGGCCAGCTTCCACCACCGTACGCTCGGCCGACGCACCCCGGCGGAGCGCGCGAGAGCCCGGGCGGCGGCGACCGGCGCCCGACCCCAGCCCAGCCGCATCAGCGGGCGCATCGCCGCCGGCACCTGGTTGTGGATCGGGGAGCAGGTGAGTTGGTGCACCGCGGTGCGGACGGCCCGGTCGGCGAAGCGTACCCGGGCCACGTACGAATGGTGCACGTCGCCGGAGAGCACGCTGATCGAGGCCGGTGGCGGGTACGCCGCCCCGGCGCCGACCCGCGCCCCGGCCTCGGCAGGGGTGCCGCTGCCCAGCCGGGCGAAGAGTTCGCCGAGGGCGTCGAACGAACGCCCGAACGCCGCCCAGTGCTCCAGATCCAGGGCGCGGCGCAGCTGCTCGGAGAGCTTCGCCACCCAGGGCCGGCGGGAGTCGGCCAGCCGCTCGTTCCACGCCTCCACGTGGTGGATGCCGGGCGGCAGCAGCCAGGGCAGTGAGGCGCCGACCACCAGGTGCTCGTAGTCGCCGTGCGCGCGGTCGAGGAACCAGGACCACTCGTCCGGCGGCAGCATCGCCCGGTTGCCGGGCCGTAGCACCCGGCTGGCCCGGTTGTCCAGCATGACGAGGCGGGTACGCCCCAGGTCAAGCGCGTAGCTCCACTGGTACTGCACCGCTCGCCGGCGCTCCGCGTCGTGCGACGGCTCCAGGTCGCGGCGCGGCGTCAGACGCGCCGAGCTGGAGTCGTCGTAGAGGTCGGCCGCCCTGTCGACGCGCTCGCCGAACTCGTGCAGCACACCGGTGGCGTCCTCGGCGGCGGTGACCTTCGCGTACAACGCGTCGGCGGCGATCTCGTCCGGGGCGAGGTTGCCCAGGTGCTGATAGACCCAGTAGGAGGCGAGCCCGCTGCGGATCCGTTCCGCCCACCACGGCTGTTCGCGCATGTCCGCCCGCCACGAGGCCGAGGTGTTCCAGTCGTCGATCACCTCGTGGTCGTCGAAGATCATCACGCTGGGCACGGTGGAGAGCAGCCACCGGATCTCCGGGTCCCGCCAGGACTCCAGGTAGAGCTTGGTGTATTCGTCGAAGCTGACCACCTGGGTGGCCGGGGCGCCCGCCGGCCGGCGCCGGCGTCGCTTGAGCAGCTTGCGCACCGTCCGCGAGGTGACGTCCGCGTAGACCTGGTCGCCGAGGAGCACCAGCAGGTCGGGCAGGGCGGCCGGGTCCGGGCCGGCGAGCAGCCGCCGGGCGTACGCGTCCAGCGCGTCCGGGGGCAGCCGGCGCCCGGTGGCGTGCTGGGTGGCCTCCCGGCACGAGCCGAAGAGCAGCGTCACCGGCTGGTCCCGGTCGTCGACCGCCCGGGTACGGATCACGCTGGGCGGGAAGCCGCTCTCCGGCACAGGCCAGGCGACCTCGTCGTCGATCAGCACCTGGTAGGTCGTGACGCTGTCGGGGGTGAGCCCCGTCACCACCACGATCGCGTAATGGTGGTCGTACGCCGAGAAGGTCTTCGCGGTGCCGGTGGCGCCGTCGGCCGTGCGGACGGTGACCACGGCGGGCGCACTGGTCTCCACCCAGACGGTCGCCCGCGTGCCGACGACCCGGCGCAGCAGCGGGCCGATGAGCAGACGGGGGCTGGGCACGGGGCACCTCCGGGGGAAGAAGCCTCCCTCTTTCCTACCCGAACGACGCGCTCGGCACGCCTGGCAGCGGCGAGCCCACCCGCAGCTTGCTCGCCGACGGAGGCGGTGAGTGGGACGCCGCCGTCGCCATCTGACAGGATTTCGGGCATGAAGGAATACCTCCTCATCATCATCGCCCTGCTTGGCGTGCTGATCCTCGGTGGCCTCAGCCTCGTGGTGCCCCGGCTGCGCCGGCGTCCCGCGCCGCCGCCGGAGACGGAGGTCGAGACCCGGGCCGAGGAGGAGCTGGCCGCTCCACCGGTCGAAGCGCCGGAGGTCTCCACCGGGGTGCTGGTCGAGCCGCCGCCGGTGGTCGAGGTCCCGGCGATCACCATCGAGGTTCCCGAGCCCACCGCCGGCCGGCTGGTCCGGCTGCGCTCCCGGCTGTCCCGTTCGCAGAACGTCTTCGGCAAGGGCCTGCTCGGCCTGCTCAGCCGCGACCACCTGGACGAGGACGCCTGGGAGGAGATCGAGGACAGCCTGATCACCGCCGACGTCGGCATCGACGCCACCCGGGAGATCGTCGACCGGCTCCGCGAGCGGACCCGGGTCCTTGGCACCCGCTCCGCCACCGAGCTGCGCGCCCTGCTCGCCGCCGAGCTGGTCAACGCTCTCGACCCGGCCCTGGACCGGTCGCTGAAGACCGCGCCCAAGGTCGACGTGCCGGCCGTGGTGCTGGTCGTCGGGGTCAACGGCGCCGGCAAGACGACCACCTGCGGCAAGATCGCCCGGGTGCTGATCGCCGACGGGCGCACCGTGCTGCTCGGCGCGGCCGACACCTTCCGGGCCGCTGCCGCCGACCAGCTGGAGACCTGGGGCAGCCGGGTCGGCGCGGAGACGGTCCGCGGGCCGGAGGCCGCCGACCCGGCCAGCGTCGCCTTCGACGCGGTCAAACGGGGCATCGACACCCGGGTCGACACGGTCCTGGTGGACACCGCCGGCCGCCTGCAGAACAAGGTCGGCCTGATGGACGAGCTGGGCAAGGTCAAGCGGGTGGTGGAGAAGCACGGCCCGATCGACGAGACCCTGCTGGTGCTCGACGCCACCACCGGCCAGAACGGCCTGGAGCAGGCCCGGGTCTTCACCGAGGTGGTCAACGTGACCGGCGTGGTGCTGACCAAGCTCGACGGGACCGCCAAGGGCGGCATCGTGATCGCCGTGCAGCGTAAGCTCGGCATCCCGGTCAAACTGGTCGGCCTCGGCGAGGGCCCGGACGACCTGGCCCCGTTCGACCCGACGCAGTTCGTCGACGCGTTGCTCGGCACCGAGCCGCTCACCCGGGACGCGTAGCGCCGAGTGATGACTGACGATCGCGCCTACTCCGGGTGGCGCGACCCCAGCCACCCGGAGCCCCGCCTCGGGAGACCGTACGTGACCTCCCAGGAGATCCCGCTGCACGGCGGCAACGTGAGCACCGTGGTCCGGGTGGGCGACACGGTACGGCGCAACGCCGGCCCGTGGACCCCCGCGGTGCACGCGCTGCTGCGGCACCTGGAGTACGTCGGGTTCACCGGCTCTCCCCGCGCGCTCGGCATGGACGAGCGCAACCGGGAGGTCCTGTCGTACCTGGAGGGGGAGTGCGGGGAATATCCGCTGGCCCCGCACTGGGCCACCGACGAGGCGCTGGTGACCGTGGCCACCATGCTGCGGATGTTCCACGACGCCCAGTACGGCTTCCACCCGCCGCCGGGGGCGGTCTGGCGCTCCTTCGGCCCGCCCCCGCCGGACACCGAGGTGATCTGCCACCACGACGCCGCCCCGCACAACGTGATCTGGCGGCCGGACGGCACGCTCGGCCTGATCGACTTCGACCTGGCCTCACCGGGCGCGCGGATCTACGACGTGGCGTACGCGGCCTGGACCTGGGTGCCGATCTTCTCCGACCGGGACTCGATCACCCTCGGCTGGAAGCGCCCGGACCGGCCACGCCGGCTGCGGCTGTTCGCCGATGCGTACGGGCTGATCCCGCGCGACCGGCATCGGCTGATCCGGACCATCCGCAAGCGGATCGTGGACCACGTCGAGGGCATCCGCCGGATGGCCGCCGCCGGGGAGCCGGCCTTCGTCCGAATCGTGCACAAGGGCCACCTTCGCCGCCCGATGCGCGACCTCCGCCTGCTCGACTACGAGCGCCACGCCCTGGAGTACGCCCTGCGCTGATTTCACCAGCCGGAAACAAGCCGTCACGCCCCGGAAATTGACCGGTGTCGGTGAACGAAACAGTCGGCGAGCAGGCTTCCGGAGCATGGAGATCGATTCTGGTAACACCGCCTGGTTGCTCCTGTCGTCTGCGCTCGTGCTGCTCATGACGCCGGGCCTCGCCCTGTTCTACGGCGGGCTGAACCGGTCCAAGGGCGTACTCAACATGATGATGATGAGCTTCTCGTCCATCGGGCTCATCAGCATCCTGTGGCTTTTCTACGGGTTCACCGTCGCCTTCGGCGAGGGCGGCAGGTTCGTCGGCGACCTGGGGCAGTACCCGGGCACCAGGACGTTCGCCGGGGAGAGCGACCGGTGGGGCGAGACCGGAATCCCGCTCTACGTCTTCGTCGCCTTCCAGATGATGTTCGCCGTCATCACCGTCGCCCTGATCAGTGGTGCCCTCTCCGACCGGACCAGGTTCGCCGGCTGGCTGGTGTTCGCCTTCGGCTGGGCCACCCTGGTCTACTTCCCGGTCGCGCACATGGTCTGGGGCGGTGGCCTGATCGGCGGCGACATCGGTGCCCTGGACTTCGCCGGCGGCACGGCGGTGCACATCAACGCCGGCGCCGCGGCGCTCGCCCTGGTGCTGGTCCTCGGCCGGCGGGCCGGCTGGCCGGGAGAGAGCACCAAGCCGCACAACGTCCCACTGGTCGCGCTCGGCGCCGGGCTGCTCTGGTTCGGCTGGTTCGGTTTCAACGCCGGCTCCGAGCTGACCGCCGACCGGGTCACCGCGCTGGCCTTCATCAACACCCAGGTGGCCACCGCCGCCGCGCTGCTCGGCTGGATCGCCGTGGAGTGGGTACGCGACGGCCGGCCGACCCTGGTCGGCGCCTCCTCCGGCGCGGTGGCCGGACTGGTCGCGATCACCCCGGCCTGCGCGTTCATCACCCCGGCCGCGGCGGTGCTGCTGGGCCTCGTCGCCGGTGCGGTCTGCGCCCTCGCGGTGGCCCTGAAGTACCGGCTCGGCTACGACGACTCGCTGGACGTGGTCGGCGTGCATTTCGTGGGCGGGTGGATCGGCTGCCTGTGGATCGGCCTGTTCGGCACGGGCTCGGTCAGCCTCCTGGTGACCGGCGACGGTCTGCTGGTCGGCGGCGACGCCACCCTGCTGGGCCGGCAGGCGCTGGGCGCGGCGATCGTGACCGGCTACTCCTTCGCGGTCGCCTACGCCCTCGGCTTCGTGATCGACAAGACGATCGGGTTCCGGGTCTCCGGCGCGGCGGAGGTCGAGGGCATCGACGTGGCCGAGCACGCGGAGAGCGCGTACGACCTGTCGCCGACCACGGGCGGTGGCACCTTCGCGATGGCGGGGATCGGCGCCGCGAAGCTGGCCCCGACGGTCACCGACGAGGTGGACGAGCCCGCTGAGCCGGTCAGCGAGAAGGTCGCCGGTTAACGTTCCTGGGATGGAGAGGATGGACATGAAGCTGGTGACCGCGGTCATCAAGCCGTACCAGCTGGACGCGGTGAAGGAGGCGCTGCACGCCCTCGGCGTGGCCGGCCTGACCATCAGCGAGGTTCAGGGCTACGGCCGGCAGAAGGGGCACACCGAGGTCTACCGGGGCGCCGAGTACACCGTCGAGTTCCTGCCCAAGATCCGCGTCGAGGTGCTCACCGACGAGCTGGAGGTCGACAAGATCGTCGACGCCGTCGTGGGTGCCGCCCGGACCGGCAACATCGGCGACGGCAAGGTCTGGGTGACCACCGTCGAGCAGGTCGTCCGGGTCCGCACCGGCGAACGCGGCCTGGACGCCCTGTAAGCAGGGGCCCCTTGTTAACGCCTCCGGTAGAGGAGGGGCCCCTTATTAACATCGGCCCCGGGATACGTCCCGGAGCGTAGGCGAGGTGCCGCTCTCGGGGCGACGACGCGCGCCCCGGCGAGCGGCATGTTCGACACCATGAACCTGCCAGTACAGACCGAAGGGCTCACCAAACGGTACGGCGGCCTGACCGCCGTGCGGAACCTCGACCTGACCGTCCAAGCCGGCGAGGTGTACGGCTTTCTCGGCCCGAACGGCGCCGGCAAGACCACGACCCTGCGCATGCTGCTCGGGCTGGTCCGACCCACCGCCGGCACGGTACGGCTGCTCGGCCGGCCGCCCGGCGCCGGCCGGCTTGCCGGGGTCGGGGCGCTGATCGAGGGGCCGGCCTTCTACCCGTACTTGTCCGGACGGGACAACCTGCGGGTACTCGCCCGCTACGCCGGGGTCGGCACCGACCGGGTGGGCTCGGTGCTCGACCTGGTCGGCCTCACCGACCGGGCCGGCGACCGGTACGCCGGTTACTCGTTGGGCATGAAGCAACGGCTCGGCGTGGCCGCCGCCCTGCTCAAGGACCCGCGCCTGCTGATTCTCGACGAGCCGACCAACGGCCTCGACCCGGCGGGCATGGCGGACATGCGCGCGCTGATCCGCCGGCTCGGCGCGATCGGGTGCACCGTGCTGGTCTCCAGCCACCTGCTCGGCGAGGTCGAGCAGGTCTGCGACCGGGTCGGGGTGATCTCCGGGGGCCGGTTGATCGCCGAGGGGCGCGTCGCCGACCTGCGCGGCGCGGCCGTGCTGCGGGTGCTCGCCGACCCGCTCGAGCAGGCGGCGGCGCGGGCCCGGGAGCTGGTCGGCGCCGAGCGGGTGCGGGTGGTGAACGGCGGGCTGGAGCTTTCGGTCGGGCCGGATCGGGCCGCCTGGGTCAACGCCGAGCTGGTCGGCGTCGGGGTGGCGGTGCGGGAGCTGCGCCCCAGGGAGCGGGATCTGGAACAGGTCTTCTTCGACCTCATCGAGAAGGGAACGGCCGATGTCGCGTAGCTTCCGCGCAGAGATGATCAAGATGGTCCGCCGACCGGCGTCCTGGCTGCTGCTCGTCATCACGCTGGTGCTCGCGATGATCTTCACCTACGTCTTCCCGTACGCGAGCATCGCCGGCGGGACGACCGGCCCGAACAGCGACCGGACCCTGCCGATGCTGCTGCCCGACCGGCTGGTCGGGAACTCGCTCGGTGGGCTGCCGGTCTTCCTGGGCGCGATCGTGCTGATCCTCGGCGTGCTCACCGTCGGCGGCGAGTACGCCTGGGGCACCTGGAAGACCGTGCTCACCCAGGGCCCCACCCGACTGGAGGTGTACGCGGGCAAGCTGCTCGTCCTGGCGGCCGCCGCCTTCGTCGTGGTGCTCTCGATCTTCGCCGTCGGCGCGGTGGCGAGCGCCCTGATCGCGGTCGCCGAGTCGCAGCCGGTCCACTGGCCGTCGGTCGGCGACCTGCTGACCGGGATCGGCGCGGGGTGGCTCGTCGCCACGATGTGGGCCATGCTCGGTGCCGTGCTCGCCGTCGCGCTGCGGGCGGTGGCGCTGCCCGTCGGGCTGGGGCTGGTGTGGATGCTCGCGGTGCAGAACCTGCTCGCCGCGCTCGCCGCGCCCCTGCTCGACTGGGTGGCCCAGCTGCAGAAGGGTCTGCCCGGCCCGAACGCCGGGTCGCTGGCGGCGGCGCTGGGTGCCGCCGGGGACACGCCCGGGGTCGCGTCGACCGTCGGCGGCGGGCAGGCTGCAGTGGTGGTGGCGGCCTATCTCGTCGCGTTCGCGGCGATCGGCGGGGCGCTGCTGCGCCGACGGGACATCGGCTGAGCCGGGCGGGAAAGGGACGGCATGCATCGGATTCGGACCGGGTGGGGCGACAGCGTCTTCGACGCCCTGATCGCCCTGGCCATGGTCGTCTTCGGGCTGCTCGGCACCGAGCCGGCCGGCCTCAACCAGGGGGTGGGCATCGGCTCGGCCACGTATCCGCTGGTCGTGGTGGCGGCGCTCGCCCTCGCCGGTCGACGGCGGTGGCCGCTGCCCACCCTGGCCGTGGTCACCGCCGCGACCACGGTGTACCTGGTGCTCGGCTACCCGTACGGGCCGATCCTGATCTCGTTCTTCGTCGCGGTCTACACGGTGGCCGCGTACCGGCCGATGCGGATCGCGGCGCTGGCCGGCGCGGCCGCGCTGGTGGCGCTGCTCGCCCACGTCTTCGTCGGGGCGCGCCCGACCGGCCTGAGCGGGCTGATGGGGGTCGCCACCTGGGTGGTGGTGCCGTTCGCGGTGGGGACCACGGTCCGCCTGAGCCGGGAGAGCATCGCCCGGAACCGGGTCGACGAGGCCCGCCGGTTGGCCGACGCCGAGCGGCTGCGGGTCGCCCGGGAGGTGCACGACGTGGTCGGGCACGGCCTGGCCGCCATCCACATGCAGGCGGAGATCGCCCTGCATCTGCTGGCGAAGCGGCCGGAGCACGCCGAGGCGGCGCTGACCGCGATCAGCCGGACCAGCAAGGAGGCCCTGGACGAGCTGCGGGTGACGCTCACCGTGGTCCGGCGGGACGAGGCGGCCGACGAGCGGGCTCCCGTCCCCGGGCTGGGCCAGCTGCCGCAGCTGCGCGAGCGGCTGGCCGGTGCCGGGGTGCCGGTCAACGTCGAGGTCACCGGGGAGCCCCGCCCGCTCCCGGTCGCCGTGGACCTGGCCGCCTACCGGGTGGTGCAGGAGTCGCTGACCAACGTACTGCGGCACGCCGGTCCGGCCACCGCCGCCGTCCGGCTGCGCTACGCCCCCACCGAGGTCAGCGTCGAGGTCATCGACACCGGCCGCGGCGCGGCCGCCGCGCCGGCCGGGTCCGCCGGGTACGGCCTCGCCGGCATGCGGGAGCGGGTCACCGCGCTGGGCGGGTCGTTCGCCGCCGGCCCCGCCGCCACCGGCGGTTACCGGGTGTACGCGACGCTTCCGTGGGAGGAGATCGGATGATCAAGGTGCTGCTCGCGGACGACCAGGACCTGGTCCGGATCGGGCTGCGCGCCCTGGTGGAGAGCGAGGACGACCTCGCGGTGGTGGGCGAGGCGGCCGACGGGCTCGGCGCGGTCGAGCTGGCCCGCCGGGAACGCCCCGACGTGGTGCTGATGGACGTCCGGATGCCCGGCGTCGACGGCATCGAGGCGACCCGGCGGATCGTCGCCGACCCCGCGCTCGCCGGTACCCGGGTGATCGTGTTGACCACCTTCGAGCTGGACGAGTACGTCTTCGACGCGCTCCGCCACGGAGCCAGCGGCTTCCTGACCAAGGACACCCGTCCGGCCGACCTGCTGCGGGCGATCCGCCTGGTCGCCGAGGGGGAGGCGCTGCTGTCGCCGTCGGTGACCCGGCGGGTGGTCCGGGAGTTCGCCACCCGTCCGGCCCGGGTGCCCCGACCGCACCCGCAGCTCGGCACCCTCACCGACCGGGAGCGGGAGGTGATGGGGCTGGTCGGCGAGGGCCTGAGCAACGCCGAGATCGCCGAGCGGCTGGTGGTCAGCCCGGCCACCGCGCGTACCCACGTCAGCCGGGCCATGGGCAAGCTGGGTGCCCGGGACCGGGCGCAGCTGGTGGTTTTCGCGTACCAGTCGGGGCTGGTCGTGTCGTGATCGTCTGGCTCAACGGCGCGTTCGGTGCCGGCAAGACCACCGTTGCTTCAGATGGCGGCGGACGGCGGCGGTAGCGGTGTGGCACGCGTTCCTGCGATCGCCGTGCCCATTCCGGACGTGAGTCACATACGTCATCAGGTTCACAGGCGGCCACCGAGCTACCCAGCCGCGAGCCGGACTGCGGCCTTGCCCGCCGTGATCTCGGGCCGGGGTCGGCCGGCGGGAAGCAGCGGTCGGGCGGGACCGTTACCCTTGCGGGTAGCCGGCCGTGTGCGCGCCGGCCGACTTGTGCCCGCCGAAAACGACAAACGGGATGTTCGCGTGTTTGACACCTTGAGTGACCGCCTGTCCGGGATCTTCACCAAGCTCCGCGGCAAGGGCCGGCTCACCGACGCCGACATCGACGCCACCGCGCGCGAGATCCGGATGGCGCTGCTGGAGGCCGACGTCGCCCTGCCGGTGGTCAAGGGCTTCATCGCGAACGTCAAGGAGCGGGCCCGCAGTGCCGAGGTCTCCCAGGCGCTCAACCCGGCCCAGCAGATCGTCAAGATCGTTAACGAGGAGCTGGTAGCCGTCCTCGGCGGCGAGGGGCGGCGGCTCCAGTTCGCCAAGCACCCGCCGACCGTGATCATGCTGGCCGGTCTCCAGGGTTCCGGTAAGACCACCCTCGCCGGCAAGCTGGCCCGCTGGCTCAAGTCTCAGGGACACCAGCCGTTGCTGGTCGCCGCCGACCTGCAGCGCCCCAACGCCGTCGGGCAGCTCCAGGTGCTCGGTGGTCGGGCCGGTGTCGAGGTGTACGCCCCGGAGCCCGGCAACGGTGTCGGTGACCCCGTCCAGGTGGCGCGCGCCTCGATCGAGCACGCCAAGCGGGCCGCCCGGGACATCGTGATCGTCGACACCGCCGGTCGGCTCGGTATCGACGCCGAGATGATGCAGCAGGCCGCCGACATCCGCGACGCGGTCCAGCCCGACGAGGTCATCTTCGTCATCGACGCGATGGTCGGTCAGGACGCGGTGCGCACCGCCGAGGCGTTCCGCGACGGCGTCGGCATCACCGGTGTGGTCCTCTCCAAGCTTGACGGCGACGCCCGCGGTGGCGCCGCGCTGTCGGTCCGGGAGGTCACCGGGCAGCCGATCCTCTTCGCCTCCACGGGCGAGAAGCTGGAGGACTTCGACGTCTTCCACCCCGACCGGATGGCCAGCCGGATCCTCGGCATGGGCGACGTCCTCACTCTGATCGAGCAGGCCGAGGCGGCCTTCGACACAGATCAGAAGGAGAAGATGACCGCCAAGCTGATGGGCGGCGAGCAGTTCACCCTGGAGGATTTCCTCGATCAGCTCATCGCGGTGCGGCGGATGGGCCCGATCGCCAACGTGCTGGCCATGATGCCCGGCATGGGGCAGATGAAGGACCAGCTCGCCGAGCTGGACGACAAGCACTTCGACCGGGTCACCGCGATCATCCGGTCGATGACCCCGGGCGAGCGCACCAACCCGAAGATCATCAACGGCTCCCGGCGGGCCCGGATCGCCAACGGCTCCGGCGTCACCGTGATGGACGTCAACCAGCTGCTCAACCGCTTCGCCGACGCGCAGAAGATGATGAAGCAGATGGGCGGCATGATGGGCCTGCCCGGTGCTGGCCGGCGCAAGGCGACCAAGAGCCCCAAGAACAAGCGCAAGGGCACCAAGGGTGGCCGGCCCCGCACCGGCGCGGGCGCGGGGCTGCCGGGTGGCTTTCCCGGCGGCATGCCGCAGCTCCCGCCGGGCCTGGACCCGGGCGACCTGGCCGGCGGCCAGGGCCTGCCGCCGGGCTTCAAGCTCCCGAAGATCGACTTCAACAAGCTCGGCAAGGGCGGCGACAAGCACCCCCGCTAGCGTGTCGGTGACGGTGGGCGACATGATGAGCGCTTAGGGTCATGTCGCCCCCTGGAAGGAGATGTCATGACCGCGGCGCCAATCCTGCCCGAACGGCACGAGTGGACGGTCGACGACCTGGGTGACCTGCCCAAGGACCTTCCGTACGAACTGATCAACGGAAGGTTGATCGTGCCGTCGCCGACTGCCGTGCACCAAGAGCTTTGTGTAGAACTGCTGCTCGCGCTCCGAGTCAACTGCCCGCCGGAGTATCTGGTCAGCATCGACCTGTCGATGCGGGTCGACCGCCGCAACGAGCCGCGGCCCGACGTGGTCGTCATCCGCCGCAAGCACGCCGGCCGGTCGCCCGTCCCGGTCGAGGACGCGCTGCTCGCCGTCGAGGTGGTCTCGCCTACCTCCACCTTCCGCGACATGTACGACAAGGCGAAGGTCTACGCGCACGCCACAGTGCGCTCCTACTGGGTGGTCGACCCACTGCAGGAACGGATCACGCTGACCGAGTACACCCTCGGCACGGGCCGTGAGTACGAGCAGGTCACCCACACCGAGGACCTGTTCGTCACCGAGCGGCCGTGGAAGGTCTCCGTCGACCTGCCCGCCCTCACCGCACGGCGGAACGACCTGCTCGCCACCGAGGAGGAGTGATCCGGTAGGACTGTGCACATGGCTCTGCATGTGCGCGGTGTGCTCCTGCCGGACGACGAGGTCCGGGATCTCTGGCTGGTCGGCGACCGGATCACCTTCGAACCGGTGCCGGACGCGGAGACGGTCGCCGACGGCGGCTTCGTGCTCCCCGGCCTGACCGACGCCCACTGTCACCTCGGCATCGCCCGGGGCGGCGCCCCGATCACCTCCCTCGACCAGGCCCGCGAGCTGGGCCGGATCGACCGGGACGCCGGGGTGCTCGCCATCCGGGACGCCGGCTCGCCGTACCCGTACCCGGAGCTTGACGACGACCCGGATCTGCCGCGACTGGCCCGCGCCGGCCGGCACGTGGCACCGCCGAAGCGCTACCTGCGCGACATCGGGGTGGAGGTCGGCGCGGCCGAGGTGGCCGCGACGGTGGCCGAGCAGGCCGCCGCCGGCAACGGCTGGGTCAAGCTGGTCGGCGACTGGATCGACCGCGGCGTGGGCGACCTCGCGCCGGCCTGGGACGCCGACACTATGGCCGCTGCCGTCGCCGCCGCGCACGCCGCCGGGGTACGCGCGGCCGTGCACACCTTCAGCGAGTCGGCCGTGGAGATCATGGTGCGGGCCGGGGTGGACTCGGTGGAGCACGGCACCGGGCTCAGCCTCGACCTGGTCGACCTGATGGCCCGCCAGGGCACCGCGCTGGTCCCCACGATGATCAACATTCAGACCTTCGGGCACATCGCCGACCAGGCCCGCTCGAAGTTCCCCGGGTACGCCGACCACATGCTCGCCCTGCGCGACCGCTTCCCCGACGTGGTCCGGGCCGCCTACGAGGCAGGCGTGCCGATCTACGTCGGCACCGACGCCGGCGGTGGCATCGACCACGGGCTGGCCGCCGAGGAGATGCTGCTGCTGCACGAGCGGGCCGGCATGTCCCCCGAGGACGTCCTCGCCGCCGCCTCCTGGCGCGCCCGGGAGTGGCTCGGCTTCCCCGGCCTGGTCGAGGGCGGCCTCGCCGATCTGGTCGTCTACCCCGAGGACCCGCGTCGCGACCTCCGGGTGGTCCGCACCCCGTCCCGCATCGTCCTGCGCGGTCGCGTCATCCGCTGACCCGGCGCGACACGGCGGACTCCCGGGCGTACCGGCGGCGCGGGCGGAGCATAGGATGTGCCCTCATGGCACGCGTGCTCACTCCCCGTGCGGAGGACTTTCCCCGCTGGTACCAGGACCTGATCGCCAAGGCGAAGCTGGCCGACAACGGCCCGGTGCGGGGCACCATGGTCATCCGACCGGCCGGCTACGCCATCTGGGAACGGATGCAGGCCGAGATGGACGCCCGGATCAAGGCGGCCGGCGCGGAGAACGCGTACTTCCCGCTGTTCATCCCGGAGAGCTACCTCAAGCGCGAGGCCGAGCACGTCGAGGGCTTCTCGCCGGAGCTGGCCGTGGTCACCCACGGCGGCGGCAAGCAGCTCGCCGAGCCGGTGGTGGTCCGCCCCACCAGCGAGACGGTGATCGGCGAGTTCATGGCCAAGTGGATCGACTCGTACCGTGATCTCCCGCTGCTGCTCAACCAGTGGGCGAACGTGGTCCGCTGGGAGCTGCGCCCCCGGATCTTCCTGCGCACCAGCGAGTTCCTGTGGCAGGAGGGGCACACCGCCCATGCCACCCGTGAGGACGCCCGCGCCTACGCCCGCAAGATCCTGCACGAGGCGTACGAGGACCTGATGGTCAACGTGCTCGGCATCCCGGTGGTGGTCGGCCTGAAGACCGCCCGCGAGCGCTTCGCCGGGGCCACCGCCACCTACACCTGCGAAGGCATGATGGGCGACGGTAAGGCGCTGCAGCTGGGCACCAGCCACGAGCTGGGCCAGAACTTCGCCAAGGCGTTCGACATCAGCTTCTCCTCCGCCGAGGGGGGCCGGGAGCACGCCTGGACCACCTCCTGGGGCACCTCGACCCGGATGCTCGGCGGTCTGATCATGTGCCACGGCGACGACAACGGCCTGCGGGTGCCGCCGAAGCTGGCCCCGGTCCAGGCGTACGTGATGGTGGTCAAGGACGGCGAGGGCGTCGGTGCGGCGGCGACCAAGATCCGCGACGCGCTGCGCGACGCCGGCGTACGGGTCGCGCTGGACGACCGGACCGACACCGCGTTCGGCCGCCGGGCCGTCGACGCCGAGCTGCGCGGCTACCCGCTCCGCGTCGAGGTCGGCCCCCGCGACCTGGCCGCCGGCAACGCGGTGGTGGTCCGGCGTACGGACGGCTCGAAGGCCCCGACGCCGGTTGCCGACGTGGTCGGCGCGGTCCTCGCCGCGCTGGACGCCGATCAGCGGGCGCTGCACGACCAGGCCCTCGCACACCGGCAGTCCCGCACCATCGAGGTCGCCACCCTCGCCGAGGCGATCGAGGCGGCGGCCACCGGCTGGGCCCGGGTGCCGTGGTCGGCGGTCGGTGTCGAGGGTGAGGCCGAGGCGAACGGCCAGGGCGTCACCGTCCGGTGCCTGCTGCGTGCCGACGGCTCGGTGCCGGACTCCGAGGACGAGCCGGACCTGGTCGCCATCCTGGCCCGCGCCTACTGACGTAAGGAAGGGCCCCTTCTTAACGCCTCCGGTAGAGGAGGGGCCCCCTGTTAACAGTCTGGGAGCGGTGACGTGCGGTTCGAGCCGGGCCGAGTGGTCCTGCACCGGAATGTCCGGCGTGGCCGGATCGGCTGGGTCCGCCCGGCGCGGGTGGTCCTCGACGACGACCGGGGGCTGCTGCTCTGGATCGCCCGGGACACGCCGGTGGCCAACGAGGTGACCGAGGCGGGGCGGGGCATGCGGGCCATGCCGTTCGCGGAGTGGATCATCTCTCGCTACCGGCTCGCCGAGGCGCGTTGGAACGGGCCGCCGCTGCTGAAGTTCCTGCCCACCGGCGCGGCGCATTCCGTCTGGTGGTTCCACGACGACCGGGGCCGGTTCAAGAACTGGTACGTCAACCTGGAGGAGCCCGGCGTGCGTTGGGACGACGGCGCGGTGGCCGGGGTCGACGTGGTGGATCAGGACCTCGACGTGGTGGTCTATCCCGACCTGAGCTGGGAGTGGAAGGACGAGGAGGAATTCGTCGAGCGACTCGCCTTCCCCGACCACTACTGGGTGGCCGACGAGCAGGCGGTCCGCGCGGAGGGGGAGCGGGTGAGCCGGCTCGCCGAGGCGGGGGCATTCCCGTTCGACGGCACCTGGTGCGATTTCAATCCGCCCGCCGAATGGGACGTGCCGGGGCTGCCGCCCGGGTGGGACCGGCCGCCCGTGCGCTGAGGCGTGTCGTATGTCACCCCGATGGTCGACCCGGGTGACCTGTCCGGGTCCGGTGTGAGAGATCGGGGCCGGATCTGGCAGAATGGTTCGCTGGTATCCGGCGCGCGTCCGGCGCCCTCTAACCCGGGCGCGTCGCCAGTTGACCGAGCAGTCTCCGGCCCAACCCCACTGTGCCGGTCGGCGCTCACCCGCACACCGCCCTTACCGGGCCGGTGAGATCGCAACAGGAGCGAAACAACTGTGGCCGTAAAGATCCGGCTCCTGCGGATGGGCAAGATCCGCAACCCGCAGTACCGCATCGTCGTCGCCGACTCGCGCACCAAGCGTGACGGCCGCGCGATCGAGTTCGTCGGTGTGTACCAGCCGAAGGAAGACCCTTCGGTGATCGAGGTCAAGTCGGAGCGGGTCCAGTACTGGCTGTCCGTCGGCGCGCAGCCGAGCGAGGCGGTGCAGCGTCTGCTGGAGCTGACCGGCGACTGGCAGAAGTACAAGGGCCTGCCGGCCCCGCCGCCGCTGAAGGTCGCCGCGGAGCGGGCCGACCGTCAGGCGGCGTACGAGGCCGAGGCGAAGGCCGCCGCCGGCCTGGCCGAGGCCCCGGCCAAGCCGGCCAAGAAGGCCGCCAAGCCGGAGGCCGAGGCGCCGAAGGCCGAGGAGCAGACCGGTGCCGAGTCCGGCGAGCAGGCCTGACATGGCGCTGCGTCCCGCCCTGGAGCACCTGGTCAAGGGGATCGTTGACAACCCGGACGACGTCCGGGTGCGAATGGTCGACTCTCGCCGGGGCAAGCGGCTCGAGGTCCGCGTGCACCCGGAGGACCTCGGCACGGTGATCGGGCGGTCCGGCCGGACCGCCAAGGCGCTGCGCCAGGTGATCGGCTCCATCGGCGGGCGCGGGGTACGCGTCGACATCGTCGACTCGTACTGATGCTTCTCATCGTCGGCAGGATCGGCAAGCCGCACGGCATCCGCGGTGAGGTCACCGTGGAGGTGCGGACCGATGAGCCTGAAGCACGGTTCGCCCCCGGCATGGTGCTGCGCACCATGCCGGGGGCGGTCGCGCCCGCGACGCCTGGTGCCTACCAGGTGCCGGCGGAGTTGACCGTCGAGTTCGCCCGGATGCACCAGGGGCGGATGCTGGTCGCGTTCGAGGGCGTGCTGGACCGCGACGTCGCCGAGGCGCTGCGCGGCACCCTGCTCGGGGTAAGCAGCGACGAGATCGCCCCGCCGGAGGACCCGGAGGAGTTCCACGACCACCAGTTGGTCGGCCTCGCCGTGGTCACCCTGGCCGGCGAGCGGCTGGGCGAGGTGGCCCGGATCGACCACGCCCCTGCCTCTGACCTGCTGGTGCTGCGGCGTCCCGAGGGGCGTACCGCGCTGATCCCGTTCGTCAAGGCGATCGTGCCCGAGGTGGATCTCGCTGGCGGTCGGGTCGTCGTCGACCCGCCCGGCGGTCTGCTCGACCTGTAGCTGGAGCCACCGTTCATGCGCGTCGACATCGTGTCGATCTTTCCCGAATACTTCGCCCCGCTGGACCTGTCGCTGATCGGCAAGGCCCGGGTGAACGGCTCGCTGCGGCTCGCCGTACACGATCTGCGGACCTGGACCCACGACGTGCACCGCACGGTCGACGACACGCCCTACGGCGGCGGGCCCGGCATGGTGATGCGGCCGGAGCCCTGGGGTGAGGCGCTGGACGCCCTTGTGCCCGGCGCGGACGGCGACCCGGAGCCCCGGCTGCTGGTGCCCTCCCCGGTGGGGGTCCGGTTCACCCAGGCGATGGCGCACGAGCTGGCCGCCGAGCCGCACCTGATCTTCGCCTGCGGCCGGTACGAGGGCATCGACCAGCGGGTGCTCGACCACGCGGCAACCCGGATGCGGGTGACCGAGGTCTCCCTCGGCGACTACGTGCTCTTCGGCGGCGAGGTGGCGGTGCTGGTGATCCTGGAGGCGGTCACCCGGCTCCTGCCCGGCGTGCTCGGCAACGCCGGCTCGCTGGACGAGGAGTCGCACGCCCACGGGCTGCTGGAGGCGCCGATGTACACCAAGCCGGCGGCCTGGCGCGGGCACGAGGTGCCGGAGGTGCTCCGCTCCGGCGATCACGGGAAGATCGCCCGCTGGCGGCGCGACGAGTCGCTGCTGCGTACCGCCGCCCGCCGCCCCGACATGATCGCCGCACTGCCACCGGAGAGCCTGGACAAGCGGGACCGGGCGGCGTTGGACCGGGGTGGGTTTCAGCTGCCGCCGGGGGATGTGGCAAAGTAGTGGGGTTGCCGCATCCGTCCACGCCGTGGGCGGCTGCGAGGACCCTCGACCGGGGTCGGCGTCGTCGGCCATCCACCCGAGGGTCAGAATCACCCATCCGCGCATCGACTGCCGGTGCGCCGTGAGCCTCACGAGGACACAGCGATGAACATCCTGGACGCCCTTGACGCCCAGTCGAAGCGTGCCGACCTCCCCGACTTCCGTGCCGGTGACACCGTCAAGGTGCACGCGCGGGTCGTCGAAGGTAACCGGTCCCGGGTCCAGATCTTCCAGGGCGTCGTCATCCGCCGCCAGGGTGACGGTCTGCGCGAGACCTTCTCGGTCCGCAAGGTCAGCTTCGGTGTGGGTGTGGAGCGGACCTACCCGGTGAACAGCCCGGCGATCGACCGGATCGAGGTCGTGACCCGCGGTGACGTGCGGCGCGCCAAGCTCTACTACCTGCGCGAGCTGCGCGGCAAGAAGGCCAAGATCAAGGAGCTGCGCGAGAAGCAGCCGGCGAGCTGAATTTCCGTTCGCCACCCGGCCTGACCTGCGCGTATGGCGTATCGACCCGAGCGCATTACCCTGGTCGTACGGGCGCACGGTGACGGCGCGCCGCGCTTGCTCGCGGCGGCACAGCGATCCACTACCGCCCGTGGGGTCTCTGGCGAGACTCCCGGGCGGTAGTGTCGTTTCCGCGGACCGGAGAGTGGCATGGTGCAGATGCTTGACGAGGACGGCGCCGTCGATCCGTGGCACCGGCGGGTCCGGCGCCACCGCCGGCATTTGCCCCTGTGGCAGGAGCTGCCGCTGCTGCTGGTCGTCGCGTTCTGCCTGGCGGTGCTGATCCGCACCTTCCTGCTCCAGGCGTTTTTCATCCCCTCCGGGTCGATGGAGGACACCCTCCTCATCGGTGACCGGGTGCTGGTCAACAAGGTCGTCTACGACGTCCGCGAACCGGCCCGCGGCGAGGTGGTGGTCTTCCGGGGCACCGACAGGTGGGTGGCTCAGGAGGCCCCGGTGCCGACGACCAACTTCCTCGGCCGGGTCGGGCGGACCCTCGGCGACCTGGTCGGGATCAGCCGTCCCGGCGAGAAGGACTTCATCAAGCGGGTCATCGGCGTACCCGGCGACCGGGTCTGGTGCTGTGACGAGGGCCGGGTCGTGGTCAACGGCGTGCCGCTGGACGAGCGGTCGTACGTGTCGGAGGATTCGCCGATCGAGCTGCCGCCGAACGCGAGGGAGTGCCGCTCCCGGCAGTTCACCGAGGTGGTCGTACCGCCGGGCCAGATCTTCGTGATGGGCGACCACCGGCTGGTCTCCCAGGACGCCCGGTGCCAGGGGCCGGTGCCGATCGACAACGTGGTCGGCCGGGCCTTCATGATCGTGTGGCCGTCGCAGCGGTGGGCCACCCTGCCCGTCCCGCAGTCCTTCGCCGACCTGCCGCAGCCCGAGGCGGCACCGGCCCGGCCGGTCCCGGTGGATCCCGACCCGGTGGGCGGTGTGGTCCTGCTCCTCCCGGTCACGGCCGCGCTCCGGCGTTCTCGCGCGTTCGGGGCGACCGCGCCGCACCGGGCAACGTAGGCTCCTCCCGTGATCGACGAGCAGACCGAAAAGCCACGCAGTTCCTTCTGGAAGGAGCTGCCCATTCTCCTGGGCGTGGCGATCCTGGTCGCAGTGCTGGTACGTGCCTTCGTGCTGCAGACCTTCTGGATCCCGTCCCCGTCCATGGAGAACACCCTCAAGATCGACGATCGGGTGCTGGTCAACAAGCTGGTTTACGATTTCCGCTCGCCGCACCGGGGCGAGGTGATCGTCTTCAAGGCGCCCACCTCGTGGAGCGGCAACCCGCAGGGCGAGGACTTCATCAAGCGGGTGATCGGCGTCGGCGGCGACCATGTGGTCTGCTGCGACCCGCAGGGGCGGCTCATCATCAACGGCAAGCCGATCGACGAGCCGTTCATCTACCCGGGCAACAAGCCGGCCGACCAGGATTTCGACATCACCGTGCCGCAGGGGCGGCTCTGGGTGATGGGCGACCACCGACAGGCCTCCGGCGACTCCCTCGAGCACTGGCAGCAGTCCGGCGCGGACATCACCGAGGCCACCATCCCCGAGGACCAGGTGGTCGGCCGGGCCTTCACGATCTTCTGGCCGCCCAGCCGGGCGACCTGGCTCACGGTGCCGAAGCAGTTCGACGGGATCCCCAATCCCTGACCCGAGTGGGCGTGGGCGTTCGTCGGACGCGTCTGGCAGGCTGGGGAGGTGACTGTCCACGCCCCTCGCCGCGCGGCCCGCGTGCCGCTCGTCGACGCGCCTTCCGGGGGTGCCCCGTGCTGACGCCCCCGCGCACCGTGGTGCGCCGCGACGGTGGCCTCTACGCCCTGGAACGGGCTCTGCAACGGCGGGGCTTCCGGCACGTGGCCGGCGCCGACGAGGCCGGCCGGGGCGCCTGCGCCGGCCCGCTGGTGGCCGCCGCTGCGGTGCTGCCCGAGGGGCGGCGCGGTGAGATCGACGGGCTGGCCGACTCCAAGCTGCTCACCCCGGCCAGCCGGGAGCGGATCCACGACGAGGTGGTGGCCCGGGCCCTGGCGTACGCGGTGGTGGTCATACCCGCCGCGGAGGTCGACGCGCGCGGGCTGCACGTGTGCAATCTGGCGGCGATGCGCCGGGCGCTGGCGTCGCTGACCACCCGCCCGGAATACGTGCTGACCGACGGCTTCGGCGTCGACGGGCTGGACGTGCCGGGGCTGGCGGTGTGGAAGGGCGATCGGGTGGCCGCCTGTGTGGCGGCGGCCAGCGTGCTGGCCAAGGTCACCCGGGACCGGATCATGGTCGAGTTGGACGAGCGACACCCGGGCTACGGCTTCGCCGAGCACAAGGGCTACATCACGCCCGAGCACACCGCCGCGCTGCGGGAGCTCGGGCCGTGCCGGGAACACCGCTTCTCGTACGCGAACGTGGCCACCGTCTCCGGGCGCGACGGCCGGCCGCCGCGCTCCCGACGCCCCGCCGGCAGCGGCCCGGGTGAGCCGCTTTTCGGCGGCGCGGGTGAGCAGCTCGCCGACGGCCCAGGTGCGATGCTCTTCGGCGGCCCGGACGAGCCGATGGAGCGGTCCGGGGCGGCAGGGGGTACCGTCGGCGTGGCGTGGGGCGAGCAGCGGCGACCTCCGGCGCCGGTGGGGGAAGATGTGGTCATGGAAGGCGGAGAGCGATGAGCGCCGAAGATCTCGAAAAGTACGAGACCGAGATGGAGCTGCAGCTCTACCGGGAGTACCGCGACATTGTCCGCCAGTTCTCCTACGTGGTGGAGACCGAGCGCCGCTTCTACCTGGCCAACCAGGTCGACCTGCACGTGCGTAACTCCGACGGCGAGGTCTACTTCGAGGTCGAGATGCACGACGCCTGGGTGTGGGACATGTACCGTCCCGCCCGATTCGTCAAGAACGTCCGGGTAATGACGTTCAAGGACGTCAACGTCGAGGAGTTGGAGAAGCCCGACATCTCGCTGCCTGCGGATTCCGGATTCGGCGGCTGACCCGGCCGGGCGGCGGGCCGGCCCGACCGGCTGCCCGCCCCCGGCGGCGGATCACTCCGCCAGCACCACCACCTCGACCCGCTGCACCAAGTTGTTCGCGAAACCGCCCCGGTTCCACGGCTGCTCGACCGGCTGGGTCCGCCCCGAGGCGTCCGTCGCCCGCGCACCCAGCACGTGACGCCCCGGCGTCGGGTGCCACTCGACGTGCCAGCGCCGCCACGCCCACGCGCCCCCGGCCGGTTCGTCGAGGGTCGCCGGCACCCAGGTCGTACCGTCGTCGAAGGTCACCTCGACGGCCGTGACCGGCGCGTGCCCCGACCAGGCCCGACCGTCCACCGTGCACGGCCCCGGGCGCAGCACCCGGGTACGCGACATGAAGTCCGGAAAGCCCGGTGGGCGTACCAGGGCGCGCGGCTCGATCCGGGTCACCGGCACACCCGGGTCGCCCGCCTCCTGCCGCAGCCGGTACGCCACCGCGTTCTGATAGCCCTCGAAGGGCTCGGTCAGCACCCGGATGTTCCGCAGCCACTTCACGTGTGCCATGCCGTACCAGCCGGGCACGATCAGCCGCAGCGGTGCGCCGTGCTGCGGCAGCAGGGGAGCGCCGTTCATCTCGTACGCGAGCAGCACCTCCTCGCGCAACGCGTCCGCGACCGGCAGCGCCCGCTGGTAGTCCTGCTCCACACCGCGCTCGATCCCGTGGTCGGCGCCGGTGAAGACCACGTCCACGGCGTCTTTGGCGAGCCCGGCCTCGCGCAGCAGCGGTGCCAGCGGGGTACCGGTCCACTCGGCATTGCCCACCGCCTCCACCAGCCACGGTTGGCTGACCGGGCGCGGATGCAGCAGCGCCCGGCCGTTGCCGGCGCATTCGAGCGTCACCCGGTGGGTGACCCGGGGCAGCTCCCGTAGCGTGGCCAGGTCGAGGCTGAGCGGTCGCTCCACCGCGCCGTCCACGGTCAGCGTGTGCGCCGCCGGGTCGACGTGCGGGATGTCGTAGTGGATGAGCAGGTAGTGCAGGCCGGCCGGGGTCACGTCGTAGCGGAGCGCCTCCAGTGGAATCCCGTGGTTACGCGCGGCCAGTTGGAGTTCCTCGGCGCTGATCGCCTCGTCCGGCCCGGCGATCCGGGAGGGGTGGCTGATGTCATCCACAGTGGTCATGTCTGCTCCTCGGTGCGGGGTGATGCCAGCCGGTCGTAGCCGACGAACTCGAACATCGTCACGCCGGGCGGCAGCGGGCGGGGCGGCCCGGTGAACCGGTGCACACCGACTCCCACCCCGTCGGCCGGGCTGCTCACCTCGACCGGGGTGAAACCCTCCTCCACGAACCAGTCGCAGATGGTGGGCACCAGGTCCGGCTCACGCCGGTGCCGAGTCCACAGCACGGTGCCGCCGGTGGCGCAGAGCGCGGCGCAGTGCCCGACGGTCGTCCGGATGTCCGCCTCGACGATGTTGCCGAAGACCCCGCAGACCAGGACCAGATCCGCCGGCACGAGATCGGCGTACCGGTCGGTGAGCGCCGCGTCGCCCACCACCACCTCGACCCCGGTGAGGCCGGCCTCGGCGGCGGCCGCGCGGGCGATCTCGGCGTTACGCGGGTCCAGTTCGACCAGCCGGGCGGTGACGTCGTCCCGCCGGGGATGGGTGGCGAGCACCGGGATCAGGTCCTGCCCCTGCCCGGCGCAGAGACTGATCGCCCGCAACGGGCCCGTTGGTGCCCGGTCCAACGCCTGCCGGAGCTGCTCCCGTACCTCCGCCAGGCGGCGGGACAGGGCGGAATCGGGTTGGTCGTAGTCGGCGTGCCAGGCGTACCAGTCCCTCGTCACGCGGCCAGCATAGGCGTCGCGCCCGTAACAGATCAGTTCCGGCTTTGGGGGCTGTCCACAGCCGGGCCCTCGTCCACAGTCGCCGGTGTCGGCGATGGTGGGTTGCCGGGTCTCGGCGGCAGGGTGTGCGTCATGTCGTTCCTGGTGCGCCGGGCTGTCCCGGCCCTCGCTCTCCTGTTGGTGGTCGCCCCGGCCGCAGTCCGACCCGGGTCGGCCATGGCCGCCGCCCACGCCGTGGATCCCCGGCCGCAGGCAGAGCCCGTGGCGAACCGGCCGGCTTCCCATTCGCCCGACGCCGCGCGGTTCGACTGGCCGCTGGCCGGCACGCCCCGACCGGTACGCCGGTTCGATCCACCGCCCCAGCCGTGGCTGCCCGGCCACCGGGGCGTCGACCTGG
This sequence comes from Micromonospora sp. NPDC006766, assembly GCF_040636055.1. Taxonomy (NCBI): domain Bacteria; kingdom Bacillati; phylum Actinomycetota; class Actinomycetes; order Micromonosporales; family Micromonosporaceae; genus Micromonospora; species Micromonospora sp. NPDC006766. The sequence goes on from NZ_JBEYIX010000015.1 coordinate 53,732, forward strand.
CCGCCGACCCGGGAGTCGAGGTCCGTGCCGCCGGAGCCGGGATGATCCTCTTCGCGGGCCCGGTGGCCGGGCGCCCGGTGGTGACCGTCGGGCATGCCGACGGGCTACGCACCACCTACGAACCGGTACGCCCCGGGCTGCCGGTCGGCGCGCAGGTCGCGACCGGAACGCCCATCGGTGATCTCCTCGCCGGCCACCTCGGCTGCCCCGCCGAGGCGTGCCTGCACTGGGGGCTGCGCCGGGGCGAGGAATACCTGGACCCGCTCGCCCTGCTCGGCCTCGGCGCGGTCCGGCTGCTCCCGGTCGACGCCCCGGCCGCCGACGTCGCCGGCCCTTGACGGCCCGGCCGCCGGCGCCGCTCAGCCGTGGGCGAGCAGCGTGGGAAGGCGGACGGCCAGCCGGTCGTACTCGTCAGGGGTGTTGTAGACCTGGCCGCAGAGGCGCAGCCAGCCCCGGCCGTTCCAGCCCGCCACCGCCACCTCGGCGGCGAGCTGGTCCGCGATCCGGGCCTGCAGTGCCCGCGCCGCGTCCAGCGTGGTGGCGACGCCGGGCGGCAGCGGGATGAGTCGCATGGCCACCGCCGGTCCGCCGGGCTCCGGCAGGTGGGTCGGCGCCACCCCGAGCGCGTCCCCGACCACCCGCTGCCCGTACGCGGCCAGCGCGGCGTTGTGCGCGCGTACCCGGTCCAGGCCCAGGTTGCGCAGGGCGAACAGGCCCGCCGGAGCGGCGAGCCACGGCGTGTAGTCCAGCGTCGCCTGCCACTCGACCCGGGTGGGAAAGCCGCCGTCCTGTTCCCACGACACGACCAGCGGTTGGATCCGCTCCCGCCACGGCTCGGCCACCACCAGTGCGGCGGTGCCCCGCGGCGCGTACGCCCACTTGTGCAGGTTGCCGACCCAGAAATCCGCGCCGATCGAGGCGACCGTGGTCGGCAGCATGCCCGGCGCGTGCGCCCCGTCGACAAGCACGGGCACCCCCTGCTCCCGGGCCACCCCGACGATCGCAGCGGCCGGGAAGAGCCGGGCGGTGGGCGAGGTGATCTGGTCGACGATCAGCAACCGGGTACGGCCCGGGCGCAACCCGGCCCGGACGATCTCGACCACCTCTTCGTCGGTGGCGTTCAGCGGCACCGGCAGCGTCCGGGACACCGCCCCGGTCCGTCGGCACTCCCGCGCCACGGAGAAGGCGACCGCCCCGTACCCGTGGTCGGTGGTCAGGACCTCCTCGCCGGGGCGCAGGCCGAGCGACTGGAGCACCACCGCCGCGCCGGTGGTGGCGTTGCCGACCAGCGCGGTGCCGTCCGGGTCGGCGCCCAGGAACGTGGCCAGGTGCCGTCGCGTGTGGGTGATCCGGTCGATCAGGCCCTGGGTGAAGAAGCGGAGCGGGTTCGCCTCCATCTCGTCACGCAGGCGCTGCTGGGCCCGCTGTACGACGATCGGGACCGCGCCGAACGATCCGTGGTTGAGATGGCTGACCGACGGGTCGAGCGAGAAGAGCAGCCGAGCCCCGGGGATCGGCTCGGGTGGCTGCGGGACCGTCATCCGCTGATGGTAGCCCGCCGTGGATCATCACCTCGCGGTTCTTTGGCCCGGTTCAGGCCCGCGGGTGCGCCTGGCGGTACGCCGCCCGCAGCCGCTCCACCGACACGTGCGTGTAGATCTGGGTGCTGGCCAGCGAGGAGTGGCCGAGCAACTCCTGCACGGCCCGCAGGTCAGCCCCGCCCTCCAGCAGGTGGGTGGCCGCCGAGTGGCGCAGCGTGTGCGGAGTCGTGTGGGGCAGGCCGGCCGTCTCGGCGTACCGGGCGACGATCCGACGCGCCGTGGTCGGGTTGAGTCGCCCACCTCGGGCACCGAGCAGCAGCGCTGTCCCCGAGCCGGATCCGGCCAGGGCGGGTCGGCCCCGGCTCAGCCAGGCGTCGAGCGCGCGCTGCGCCGGCACCCCGTACGGCACCGCCCGTTCCCGCCCGCCCTTGCCGAGGACCCGGACCACGCGGCGGGCGTGGTCGACGTCGGTGACGTCGAGCCCGCACGCCTCGCTGATCCGCACGCCGGTGCCATAGAGAAGTTCGAGCAGCACCCGGTCGCGCAGCGGCACCGTGTCGCCGGCGCCTTCGCCGTTCGGCGCCGCCTGCCCGGTGGCCTGGTGCGGGGCGTCCATCAGGGTGGCGGCCTGGTCGGCCCGCAGGACCGTGGGCAGCTCCCGGTGCGCTCGGGGACTGGCCAGCGGGGCCGCCACATCGGTGCTGAGCAGGCCGGCCCGGTGCGCCCACGCGCTGAACGTGCGGGCCGAGGCGGCCCGGCGGGACAGCGATGTGCGCGCCGCACCCATCGTCCGCTGCTTTGCTAACCAGCTCCGCAGCACGGTCAGGTCCAGCTCCGACAGGGCGGCGCAACCCAGGCGTGCCGCATGGTCGAGCAGGGACACCAGGTCGGTCACGTACGCCCGCACCGTGTCCGCGGAGCGGTTGCGCACCCCGGCCAGGTGCTCGGCGAACGCATCCACCGTCTCCCGCATCTCCGGTGGCAGCGCCTGATGGGCAGCCCGGGTGCCGCGACGTTGGTGCGGCGTCTCGCGGCCGGCGCGGAAGGTGCTGTCGGCGGACACCCGACCAGCCTACGGGCGGGACCGGCCGGCGGCAGGTCAGCGCACTGTCCTGACCCGGCACCGTGTCACACTCGGGTGTCGTTGGCGGGTGGCGGCGCGAGGGCGTAGCCGTCGTCGCGGCGTACCACCATGGCCAGCTCCTCCAGCATGGACAGTTTGCGCATGGCGGTGCGCAGGTCCACCCCGGCGCGGGCCGCGACGTCGTCGAGGGCCAGCACTCTGCGCCGGGGCAGCGCCTCCAGCACCTGCGTCGCCTCGTCGTCGAGCTGGTCGCGGAGCCGTTCCGGGGCCCGGGCGGGCGGCGCCAGGTCCTCGCCGATGCGCCCCACCTCCTCCAGCACATGCGCGACACCGGTGACCAGCCGGGTCTTGGGTTCCTCGCGCAGCAGCTCGTGCGCGCCCACCGACATCGCGGAGGTGACCGGGCCCGGCACCACCATCCCCGGCCGGTCGACGCCGATCGCCCGCTTGAGGGTCTGCGTCGCGCCGCTGCGGGCCGCCGCTTCCACCAGCACCGTGCCCAGCGTGCCCGCCGCGATCACCCGGTTGCGGATGAGGAACCGAGGCCGCAGCGGGTCGGCGCCCGGCAGCCACTCGCTGACCAGCAGGCCGGTCTCCGCGATCCGGTCGAAGAGCGCCGTGTTGCCCATCGGGTACGGGCGGTCCAGCCCGCAGGCCAGCACGGCGACGGTGAGCCCGCCGGCGGTCAGCGCGCCACGGTGCGCGGCGGAGTCGATGCCGAAGGCCCCGCCGGAGATCACCGTCCAGCCGCGGTCGGCCAGCCCGTACCCGAGCTCGGTGGCAACGTGGGTTCCGTACGGTGTCGCCGCCCGGGAACCGACGACGGCGACGGACCGGTCGAACGCCTGCCCGAGCGGCCACGAGCCGCGTACCCAGAAGCAGAGCGGCGGCGCGGTCTCCAGGTCGACCCGCCGTTCTGCTCCGGGCAGCCTCAGCCGGTGCAGGTCGTCGACCCGGGCCGGCCACTCCTCGTCCTCGGGGGTGACCACCCGTGCGCCGAGCCGTTCGGTGTGCGTCAGGGCCTGCTCCGCCACCGCCCTGGCGTCGCCGCCGGCCGATCGGGCGGCCACCGCGGACCGGAGCGTCTGGTCCGGCGCCTCGCCGTCGAGCAGCAGCTCGAGCGCGGCGACGGGGCCGAGCCGCTCGACCAGCCGGTGCACCAACCGGGTCCCCGGCTCGGTCAGCCAGGTCAGGGCCACCCGCGCCAGTCGGCGGTCCGCCAATGATTGATGGTTCGCTCGCTGACGCTCGCTCATGCCGGCACTCCGCTTCGCTCCGTGCCGTCATGAGGCACCACCGCCCTGCGTTGATGATTCGCTCGCTGACGCTCGCTCATGCGCCCTCTCCCGTCCTGAGCTGGATGGCCTCGGCGATGTCCCCGCCGTCCGGGCGATCCCGCCCGTCCAGGTCGGCGATGCTCCACGCGAGCCGGAGGACCCGATCGAACCCACGGGCGGAGAGTGAGCCGGCGTCGAGCCGCTTGCGTAGCTCCCGGGTGTCACGCCCGGGCAGCTGCCACGGCGGCCGGCGCAGGTGCGGGCCGGGGATCTCGGCGTTCACCCGGTAGCCGGGGGACGCCCATCGCGCGGCGGCGGCCCGACGCGCGGCGGCGACCCGAGCGGCCACCGCCGCGGACGACTCGTTCGGCGTGCTCGTCTCCAGCAGCTCCGCCGCCCGTACGGGCATCAGCCTGACCCGCACGTCGACGCGGTCCAGCAGCGGCCCCGAGAGCCGGCCCAGGTAACGCCGCCGGGCCAGGGGAGTGCACTCGCAGTCCGCGTCGCCGGACGGCTTTGCGCAGGGGCAGGGATTGGCGGCGAGGACCAGCTGCGCGCGAGCCGGGTACTCCGTGGCGCCCCGGGTCCGGGCGACGCGCACCCGGCCGCTCTCCAACGGTTGCCGCAGCGCCTCCAGCGCCCCCTTGTTGAATTCGGGTGCCTCGTCGAGGAAGAGCACACCACGGTGGGCCAGCGACACCGCGCCAGGCCGGGCCAGCCCCGACCCGCCGCCGACCAGAGAGGGAACCGTGGCCGTGTGGTGCGGTGCCTGAAAGGGCGGCCGGCGCAGCAGCTGCCCGCCGGGCGGCAGGAGCCCGGCGATGGAGTGCAGGGCGGTGACCTCCAGCGCGGCGCCGTCGTCGAGCTCCGGCAGGATCGACGGAAGCCGCTCGGCGAGCATGGTCTTGCCGGCCCCGGGCGGCCCGACCAGCGCCAAATGGTGCCCGCCCGCCGCGGCTACCTCCAGCGCCCGGCGGCCGAGCTGCTGCCCGGCCACCTCCGCGAGGTCGGGCCCGACCCCCTCGTCGGCTGGCGCGGATGCCGGCGGTGGGAGCAGCGGCGTGCCGTCCCGAACGAAGGCGACCAGCCGGTGCAGGGTGTCGACCGCGCGTACCTGCAGGCCGGGAATCACCGCCGCCTCGGCGGCGTTGCCGGCAGGCACCACCACCCGCTCGAAACCGGCGCTCGCCGCGGCGGCGACCATGGGCAGCGCACCGCGTACCGGACGGACCGTGCCGTCCAGGCCGAGCTCGCCGAGGATCACCATCCGCTCCAGTGGCAGCAACGGCAGCTCGCCCGAGCCGCCGAGCACCGCCACCGCGATGGCCAGGTCGAAGGCGGAACCGTACTTCGGCAGGGTGGCCGGAAGCAGGTTGAGGGTGATGCGCCGGTTCGGCCACTTCTGACCTGAGTTGACGATGGCCGCGCGGACCCGGTCCCGGGCCTCGTGCAGCGCCGTGTCGGGCAGGCCGGAGATCACCACGCCCGGCAGCCCGGGCGCCAGGTCGGCCTCCACCTCCACCACGTGCCCGGCCACCCCGACCAGGCCCACGCAGAGCACCTTGGCATAGCTCATGGCTAGAACGCGCCCCTCACGTGCTCGACCTGGGCCGGACCGGCTGCGGGGAGCCGCACGGCCAGGACGTCGAACCGGACCTCCTCGGCGGTGGTGCCCGTCTCGGCCAGCCACCGCGCGGCCAGGCCCCGCAGCCGGCGCGCCTTCGTCGGTACGATCGCCTCGGCCGGGGTGCCGAAGTCCTCCGTACTGCGGGTCTTCACCTCGCAGACGGCGAGCACCGGGCCCTCCCAGGCGATGATGTCGATCTCCCCGTCCGGACAGCGCCAGTTTCGGGCGACCGGGCGCAGCCCCGCCTCGATCAGGTGCCGGACGGCGCACCGCTCCCCGTACGCGCCGACGGCCTGGTTCCGCTTCGTCATGCCGGCTACGGTGCGGGCCGGCGGCCGGTGGCGGGGGGCGCGCCGGCGCTCCTGTGGACGACGAGGCGCCCTGTGGACGGGCGGACGATCATGCCTTGACTGTGCTATGGCACGGTTGCCGCCATCGGTCGGGACGCTGGCCAGCGGCGACGTTGCCCAGTTGGGCGAATGGCGCGCACGGAGCCGGTCGCATACGGTGCCGGTCGTGGACGGACGACGGAGCATTCCCGAAGATCAGCAGGGCTCGCCCTGGAGCGATCCCGGGTACGCCGAACCCGACTGGCATGCCGCTGGCGAGCCGCGCTACCGCGACGACGACTTCCCCGTACCCGAGCAGCGCACCGGCGGCGAAAGCCGGTACGGCGACCCCGGACGGTTCGGCGGCCTGGCCGACCCGCTGAGCGACGACACCGACAGTTATCGAGGGTCGCGCCGGCTGGACGGTCCGGAGATCTCCGGTGAGCTGCCGGGCGAGCGCGGTGGCCGCCGGGCGGCGCGCGAGGCCGTTGACCTCGGCGAAAGCGTACGCGAGAGCGCGGCCGACCCGTTCGGTCTGGACCGTACGGGCGACGCGCTGCGCCCCGGTCCGCTGGGCGGTTACCCGATCGTCGAGCCGTCCCGCCCGGCCGAACCGACCATCGCCGCTCCGGCGTCGAGCGTCGAGGTGGACCGGCCGTCGTACGACACGTCCACGCCGTTGACGATCGGGGGACGGCCGTCGTACGACACGCCCACGCCGTTGACCATCGGGGAGCGGCCCGGCGCACCCGCGACCGAGCCGATGGGCGGCCCGGCACCGCACCCGCTGGACACGCCGACCGGTCCGATGCCCGCGGTCGCGCCCCGGCTGGACGGGCCGCCGCCGAGGGACGGCGTCTACCGGACCCGTCGGCCGGCGCTCGCGGTGCTGCTGGCGGTGCTGGTGTTGGCCCTGGAGATCCCGGCGCTGCGGGTGCTCCTGCGCGGTGTGGTGGGCGACCCGGTGTCCACGTCGTACGTGGTGGTGGGCACGTTCCTCGGGTTGGGGCTGCCGATCTTCGGTGTGGGCCTGTATGGGCTGCGCACCGGTGGGCTGGCGCTCGCCGACGGCACCCGTGGCTGGCTCCGGCCGCCGACGGCCTACCTCACCGTCGGGCTCGTGCTCTTCGTCGCGGCGGCGCTCGCCGCCCGCTGACCGGGACAACTCCCGAAATCGCTCGAAATGCCCGTATCTTGAGACGAGTCCGCGCCCGGTGGTCCCGTTGTCCCACCCGCGGGTCGGCTAACGGGAAAGGCGCGTACACTGGTCGACTGGCGACCGCCTCGCGCGGTCGACCTCGCGTGCCCTCTCCACGGACATTTCGTGGTGCGCCGGCCTCCCTGGTCCCGATCATGATCGGGTCCGTCACGGTCGGCGACCGGGTGCCAGGCCGCCCGGCCGCCGGCCGGGCGGGACAACCAGGGATCGCAAGGAGTACCCCACCATGGCCGTCGTGACCATGCGTCAGCTGCTGGAGAGCGGTGTTCACTTCGGGCACCAGACCCGGCGCTGGAACCCGAAGATGAAGCGCTTCATCTTCACCGAGCGCAACGGTATCTACATCATTGACCTGCGCCAGACCCTCGACTACATCGAGAAGGCGTACGAGTTCGTGCGCAACACCGTGGCCGAGGGCGGCAGCGTCCTCTTCGTCGGCACCAAGAAGCAGGCCCAGGAGGCCATCGCCGAGCAGGCGACCCGGGTCGGCCAGCCGTACGTGAACCACCGGTGGCTCGGCGGCATGCTGACCAACTTCCAGACGGTGTACAAGCGGCTCCAGCGGATGAAGGAGCTGGAGGCCCTCGGTGACCTGAGCGGGACCGCTGCCGGCTACACCAAGAAGGAGACCCTGCAGCTCTCCCGCGAGAAGGAGAAGCTGACCAAGACCCTCGGTGGTCTGCGGGACATGCAGAAGCTCCCGGCCGCGATCTGGGTGGTCGACACCAAGAAGGAGCACATCGCTGTCGACGAGGCCCGCAAGCTGGGCATCCCGGTGATCGCCGTGCTCGACACGAACTGCGACCCGGACGAGGTCGACTTCCCGATCCCGGGTAACGACGACGCCATCCGCTCGGCCGAGCTGCTGACCAAGGTCGTCGCCGCCGCGGCTGCGGACGGCCTGATCGCCCGCTCCGGCCGCCGCCGGGGCACCGACGAGAAGCCCGAGCCGGGCCAGGTCGGCGCCGACGAGCCGCTGGCCGAGTGGGAGCGCGAGCTGCTCGAGGAGCCGAAGAAGGGCGACGAGCAGCCGGCGGCCACCGCCGCGGAGTGATCGAGCCGTCGCGTCCCCACCGTCCGATTTTCCGGCCGGTGGGGCGCGGCGGGCCTCCCGGGCACAACCGGCCCGGATCCGGGTAACCGGCACCCAGACCATCCCACCGCAGCCTCAAGACCCGAAGAGAGAGCCATGTCCAACTTCACCGCCGCGGACGTCAAGAAGCTCCGCGACCTCACCGGCGCCGGCATGATGGACTGCAAGAAGGCGCTGACCGAGGCCGAGGGCGACTTCGACAAGGCCGTCGAGATCCTGCGTGTCAAGGGCGCCAAGGACGTCGGCAAGCGGGCCAGCCGCACCGCCGCCAACGGCCTCATCGCGCACTCTGGCCAGGCGCTGCTCGAGCTCAACTGCGAGACCGACTTCGTCGCCAAGAACGACGCCTTCATCGCCCTGGCCCAGCAGCTGGTCGAGCACGGCGTGGCCAGCGGGGCGAGCAACGCCGAGGAGCTGCTCGCCAGCACCATCGACGGCAAGAGCGTCGCCGACCTGGTCCAGGAGCAGTCCGCCAAGATCGGCGAGAAGCTGGTCCTCAACCGGTTCGGCAAGCTCGACGGCAGCACCGCGGTCTACCTGCACCGCAAGAGCCAGGACCTGCCGCCGGCCGTCGGCGTGCTGGTGCAGTACACCGGCAAGAGCGACGAGGCCGCTGACGCGGACGCCCGCGGCGTGGCCATGCAGATCGCCGCCATGCGGCCGAAGTACCTCACCCGCGACGAGGTCCCGGCCGAGGCCGTCGAGGCGGAGCGGCGCGTCGCCGAGCAGACCGCCCGCGAGGAGAACAAGCCCGAGGCCGCGCTGCCGAAGATCGTCGAGGGCCGGGTCAACGCCTTCTTCAAGGACTTCGTCCTGCTGGAGCAGGCGTCGGTCGCCGACAACAAGAAGGCGGTTCGGCAGGTGCTGGCCGAGGCCGGCATCGAGGTCACCAGCTTCCTGCGGTTCGAGGTCGGCCAGGCCTGAACCGCCGCCCGGGCGCGAGACGCGCTCGTGGCCAGCGAAACATCTGACGAGGAGGCCGCCGGTGTACGTGACAGGCACCGCGGCCTCCTCGTCACATAAGGTCGGCAACGGCAGGTACGCGGTAAGCGGCACGCGCACCCAGGTGCGCGACAGAAGGGGCGGTGCGGATGACGCAGGTTGTGAGTGACCGGAGCCTGGCGGCGGATGATCCGACCGCCCCACCACCCGGCCGGGCCCGACGGGTGGTGTTGAAGCTGTCGGGCGAGGTCTTCGGCGGCGGCGCGATCGGCGTCGACCCGGATGTCGTGCAGGGCATCGCCCGGCAGATCGCCACCGTGGTCCGCCGGGGCGTGCAGGTCTCTGTGGTGGTCGGCGGCGGCAACTTCTTCCGCGGCGCCGAGCTGCAGAAGCGCGGCATGGACCGGGCCCGGGCCGACTACATGGGCATGCTCGGCACGGTGATGAACTGCCTCGCTCTGCAGGACTTCCTGGAGAAGGAGGGCATCGAGACCCGGGTGCAGAGCGCGATCACCATGGCCCAGGTCGCCGAGCCGTACATCCCGCTCCGGGCGATCCGACACCTGGAAAAGGGCCGGGTGGTCATTTTCGGCGCCGGCGCCGGTATGCCGTACTTCTCCACCGACACGGTGGCCGCGCAGCGGGCGCTGGAGATCCGCGCCGACGTGGTGTTGATGAGCAAGAACGGCGTGGACGCGGTGTACACCGCCGACCCCCGGATCGACCCGACCGCGAGCAAGCTCGACTCGATCACCTTCTCCGAGGTGCTGCGCCGCAACCTGCGGGTGGCCGACGCCGCGGCGTTCAGCCTCTGCATGGAGAACGGCCTGCCGATGCTGGTCTTCGGCGCACAGGGCGACGACACGATCGTTCGCGCCGTCGGCGGCGAGAAGATCGGCACCCTGATCACCGCCTGAGCGGCCCGCCGAGCCGGCAGCGGTCCTCCGACCCGACAGCAACACCACGACGAGCAACAGAAGGAGGCGAGGAGACCGGTGATCGACGACACCCTCCTCGAGGCCGAGGAGAAGATGGAACGTGCCATCGAGCACGCCAAGGAGGAGTTCGGCGGCATCCGTACCGGTCGTGCCAACGCCGCCATGTTCTCCCGGATCGTTATCGACTACTACGGCACCCCTACGCCGTTGCCCCAGATGTCGTCCATTGGGGTCCCCGAGCCACGCATGGTGATCATCAAGCCGTACGACAATTCGCAGCTGGGCGCCATGGAGCGGGCGATCCGCGACTCCGACCTCGGGGTGAACCCGAACAACGAGGGCAACCAGCTGCGCATCCTGCTCCCGCAGATGACCGAGGAGCGCCGCCGCGAGATGATCAAGGTCGCCCGGCACAAGGGCGAGGAGGCCAAGGTCGCCGTCCGTAACATCCGCCGCAAGGGCAAGGAAGAGCTGGACCGCCTGGTCAAGGACGGCGAGGTCGGCGAGGACGAGGGCCGGCGCGCCGAGAAGGAGCTGGACGACCTGACCCAGCGATTCGTCGCCACCATCGATGACCTGATCAAGCACAAGGAGAACGAGCTGCTCGAGGTCTGAGCGGCCCGCCACCCGTCACGGCACCGGCCTGCCACCACCCGGCTACGACAACTCCAGCTCGGCTGACGGCCTGGAGCGTCGGGGTGGCGGCCCGGTGCCGTTCTGGGTGGTGGCCATCGTCCGCCGCCCCGGGTTCCCGGGTGCAGTAGGCTCGGCACCGATTCGGCGACCATCACCAGATGAACAGTGGCGGTCTCCCGGCCGTCGAGTCGGTCAATCACAACAGTCACGCCGGTAGGGGATGGTCTTGGTCTTGCGTCATGTGGTGGCTCTCGTACCGCTTCCGCTCGGTTCGTGATGTCCCGCCCCGACCCCTACGGCGCCGCCGAGCCACGCGGCTGGGAGCGGCCGGTCTCCCTGCCGTGGCCGGAGACCGACTTCGAACCGGAGCCGTGGCACCGGCCGCCCGCCCCCGAGACGTACGCGGAATCGCCCGGACGTACCGGTTCCGGCCGGGACGGCCGGGGGCACCGTGAGACGGACCGTGGCGGGCGCGGCCAGGCCGGCTACCGTGAGGACCTGGGGCGCCCGGGCCGGGGCAGCCACGAGCGAGACCCCTGGGACAGCGGCGAGGCCCACCGCGACGACCGCGAGGAGTGGGATTCCCGCCCGGCCCACCGCGACGACGAGTACCCGACGGCGCAGCTTGGCGCGGTGCAGGACGAACCCACCACGCAGCTCGCCCCGGTACGGGAGGAATCGGCCGAGCGGTTGGCGGTAGGGGACGAGCCGCCGCCGGGCCGCCGTCCTCGGGGCCGTCGCCGGGCCAGCGCTGACCGTCCGGCAACCGTCCAACCGGCGTCCAGCCGGGCGGGCCGGAACCTGCCGGCCGCGATCGGGGTCGGCTTGGCCCTCGGTGCGGCGATCCTGTTGCCGCTCTTTTTCTACCGACCGGCGTTCCTCGCTGTGATCGCCGTCGCGGTGGCGATCGGCATCTGGGAGATGGCCCAGGCGGTCCGTCGTGGTGGAGCCCACCCGCCGTTGCCGCCGCTGATCGCCGGCGGTGTGATCACCGTTGGCCTGGCCTGGTTCGCCGGCCCGGACGCGCAGAGTCTCGGCCTGGTGGTCACCGTGCTCGGCACGATGATCTGGCGGCTGGGGGACGGCCCCGGCAACTACCAGCGCGACCTGACTGCCGCCACCCTGATCGCGGTCTACGTGCCCTTCCTCGGCGGCTTCGCGGCTCTGCTCGCGGCTGCCCCCGACGACGGGCACCTGCGGGTGCTGGTCACCCTGGTCGCCGTGGTGCTCTCCGACACCGGCGGCTACGCGGCCGGCGTCGCCTTCGGCAAGCACCCGATGGCTCCCCGGATCAGCCCGAAGAAGTCGTGGGAGGGCTTCGCCGGCTCGGTGACCGCCGCCGCGGCGGGCAGCGCCCTGCTGCTCTGGCTGCTCTTCGACGTGGCTCCCGGGTGGGGCGCGCTGTTCGGGGTGGCGATCGCCTGCGCGGCGGTCCTCGGTGACCTCGCCGAGTCGATGATCAAGCGGGATCTCGGGGTCAAGGACATGAGCAATCTGCTCCCCGGGCACGGTGGCCTGATGGACCGGCTCGACTCGATCCTCTTCGCGGTGCCGACGGCGTACCTGTTGTTGGCGATCCTGGTGCCGGTGGCGGGCTGAGGGATGGATCACGTGGGTGGATCCGCATCCCCCGGCCGGGCGGGGTCGATTCGGCACGTACGGGCGGGTGCGACCAACCTTGGGCGTGTCAGACTGGACGCGCCATGACGAGCCTGCCCCTGATCCCCGTAGACCCCGACGCCCGCGGCCGCCGGCCCGCGCTGCCGCCCCGGCATCTCGCCGACCTGGACCTGCCCGGCCGGCAGGCGCTCGTCGCCGAGCTGGGGGAGCCAGCGTTCCGCGCCAAGCAGGTCTCCAACCACTACTTCGGCCGTCTGGTCCGTGACCCGGCCCGGATGACCGACCTGCCGGCGGCCACCCGGGAGCGGCTGGCCGGGGCGCTGCTGCCCACCCTGCTCACCCCGGTACGCGAGCTGGCCTGCGATGAGGGTGCCACCCGAAAGGCGCTCTGGCGGCTGCACGACGGCTCGCTGGTGGAGAGCGTGCTGATGGGCTACCCGGACCGGGTCACCGTCTGCATCTCCAGCCAGGCCGGCTGCGGCATGGCCTGCCCGTTCTGTGCCACCGGTCAGGCCGGGCTGACCCGTAACCTGTCGACCGCGGAGATCGTCGACCAGGCCGTCTACCTCGCCGGGGTGGCCGCCTCGGGGGCGGTGGCCGGCTCGCCGCCGCGGCTGTCACACGTCGTCTTCATGGGCATGGGCGAGCCGTTGGCCAACTATTCGCGGGTGGTCGGGGCGATCCGCCGGCTGGTCGCGCCGGCCCCGGAGGGCCTCGGTCTGTCCCAGCGGCACATCACCGTCTCCACGGTTGGCCTGGTACCGGCTATCCGGCGACTGGCCAGCGAAGACCTGTCGGTGACTCTTGCGCTGTCGCTGCACGCCCCCGATGATGAGCTGCGCGACGAACTCGTCCCGGTCAACCAGCGCTGGAAGGTGTCCGAGGTGCTGGACGCGGCGTGGGACTACGCGGCCACGACGGGACGTCGCGTGTCGATCGAGTACGCGATGATCAAGGACGTGAACGACCAGCCGTGGAGGGCCGATCTACTCGGGCGGCTGTTGGCCGGCAAGCTGGCCCACGTGAACCTCATCCCGCTCAACCCGACTCCGGGCAGCCGCTGGGATGCCAGCCCGAAGCCGGTGGAGCGGGAGTTCGTCCGGAGGTTGCGCGACGCCGGGGTGTCGACCACGGTGCGCGATACCCGGGGACGCGAGATCGACGGCGCGTGTGGGCAGCTCGCCGCCGCCGAGGACAGGGACACCGAGCCGCCGGCTGCAGCAACGGCGTGACTTTGGGCGTAGCGAACGAGACCAGGAGACATAGTGGCGAGTCAGGGTCAGCGTTTCCGGCGTAAGGCGCTCCGCCGGGGATACAAGGTCGACGAGGTGGATGCCTTCCTGGACCGGGTGGAGGCGACCCTCGCCGGTCAGCCGGTCGGCGCGCCCGTGGCCTCACAGGAGGTCCACGACGTCGTCTTCCGGGTCCGGTTCAACGGCTACGACGAGTGGCAGGTCGACCTGCACCTCGACCGGGTGGAACGGCAGCTGGCTGAGCTGGAGGAGCAGGGCGGCACCTCGGGTGGGCGGGCCACCGATCCTCGGATGGCCGACCGGCCCGGCCCGCCGATGCGCGATGACCGCGGCCTGTCGCCGGTGCCGCAGCCGCCGATGCCGCCTCGGCAGCTGCCCGCGCCGGTCGGCCCGCCCGCCGACCGCTACGGCGGCCGCTTTGACGAGCCGACCGCAGGTGGCCGCTTCGGCGAGCCGGCTGCTGGTCGTTACGACGAGCCGGCCGTTGGTGGCCGCTTCGGCGAGCCGGCTGCTGGTCGTTACGACGAGCCGGCCGTTGGTGGCCGCTTCGGCGAGCCGGCCGCTGGTCGTTACGACGAGCCG
>NZ_JBEYIX010000015.1:67969-123552 GCF_040636055.1 Micromonospora sp. NPDC006766
CCGGCCGTTGGTGGCCGCTTCGGCGAGCCGGCCGCTGGTCGTTACGACGAGCCGGCCGCTGGTCGTTACGACGAGCCGGCCGTTGGTGGCCGCTATGACGAGCCGGCCCCTGGTCGTTATGACGGTCCAGCCGGTGGTCGCTACGATGCCCCGGTGGCTGGCCGCTACGACGAGCCGACCGGGGCCTTTGCCGGCGGCTATGACGGCTCGCGCGGCGGCTACGACGCCCCCCACGGCCCGGTCGGCCCCGGTCCGATGGGCGGTCCGGGTGCCCCGATGGGTCCGGGTGCCCCGATGGGTCACGGTGGCCCGCCGTCCCGTGGCCTGCCGCCTGGGCCGGGTGGCTACGGCCCCGATGACCGGTTCGACGGCTTCGAGGCCGGCCGGCGTGGCCGGCCCGACATGACTGCCGAGATCCGGATGCCCGAGCGTGACCTGCATGGCCGCGGCCCGGCAGGCCCGCCGTCCCTGCCTCAGCAGGGCTTCGGTGGGCCCCCGCCGATGGCCGGCCCACCCGTGGCGGGTCCGCCGGTGGTCGGGCCGCCGATGGCTGGGCCGCCAATGGTCGGGCCGCCGATGGCCGGGCCGCCCGGCAGCGACCTTCACCGGGTGGACCAGATTCGCCGGGGCTTCCAGGTGCGCCGGTTCGGCAGCGGCTACGACCCGGACCAGGTCGACCGGTTCTTCGAGGACCTGCTCGGCGGTATGCAGGGGCGCAGCCCGATGCCGGTGAACCCGAAGGATCTGGACACTCTGCGCTTCGGGCTGGTGCCCGGCGGCTACTTCGAGGCCGAGGTCGACGCCGCGCTCAAGGACGTGCAGGACATCCTGCTCGGCCGCTGACCCGTCTACGACGAAGGCCCGTCCCCGGGTGGGGACGGGCCTTCGGGCGTATCGGCCGAGCGCGGGTCAGGACCGCAGTCCGTTGCGGCGCAGCACCGCGTCGCCGATCACGATGGCCAGCAGCAGCGCGGCGATCCCGACCAGCCAGATCTCCTCGACCCTGCCCTCGTGGTTGCCGCAGAACGCCATGAGGACCAGCGCCACCGCGGTGAGCACCGCGCCGATCCGTCCGGACCTACGGTGTCCGGGCTTGTGCTGATCTGGCGCGGTTACCGGCTCGCTTCCTGCCACTGTCGGTCCTTCCCTCACGATCGGATCTCCGGCTAGTCTGGCACGCCCGGTGCCGGGCCCGGTGCGGGGTCCGACCTGATCGGGTGCCCGGACCTCGGGTGGCGACCGCGTACCCGGCCGTTCGACCCGTTCCGCATGGGCCGGTGGGCACTACCGGCGTCGCGGAACGGCGATCACACTGCCTCCGGTAGCGTCTTGACGTACGCCTGATTGTCTTTAGAGGGGGACCGCGGTGCGAGTGACCGGTACGGGACATGCCAGCATGCGGATCGATACGGCTGCGGGCAGCATCCTGTGCGACCCGTGGGTCAACCCGGCCTATTTCGCCTCGTGGTTCCCATTCCCGGACAATTCCCTGCTCGACTGGCAGGCCCTCGGCCAGGTCGACTACCTGTACGTGTCGCACCTGCACCGCGACCACTTCGACGCCAAGCACCTGCGCGATTACATCTCGAAGGACGCCACCGTCCTGTTGCCCGAGTTTCCCACCTCCGAGATGGAGGACGAGCTGCGGGAGTTGGGCTTCACCAAGTTCCTCAAGGCGCCGAACGAGCAGGTGGTGGAGCTACCCGGCGGCCTCAAGATCATGATTCAGGCGCTGACCAGCCCGACCGACGGGCCGATCGGTGACTCCTCGCTCTGGGTGGAGTACGACGGCGTCCGGCTGCTCAACCAGAACGACGCCCGCCCGAGCGACCTGAGCGTCTTCGCCGAGCTGGGCCACGTGCACGCGCACCTGCTGCAGTTCTCCGGCGCGATCTGGTACCCGATGGTCTACGAACTGCCGCAGGCGGCGAAGACCGCGTTCGGCAAGCAGAAGCGGGACCGGCAGTTCGACCGTACCTGGCGTTACATCGACGACCTGAAGGCCGACCACGTCTTCCCGATCGCCGGCCCGCCCTGCTTCCTCGACGACGCGTTGTGGCAGTTCAACGACATCTTCGGCGACGAGGGCAACATCTTCCCGGACCAGTCCGTCTTCCTCGAGGAGTACGCCAAGGTCGGCGGCACGAACGGCATCGTGCTGCTGCCGGGCAGCGTCACCGAGATCACCACCTCCGGCGCGACCACCACCCACCCCGTGCCGGTGGAGGAGTTCTTCGCCAACAAGGTGGCCCACCTGGAGGAGATGCGGGAGCGTAAGCGCCCGATCATCGAGGCGGAGAAGACGTCCTGGCGGCACCCCGAGGTCGACGTCCTGGGCGAGATGAAGCGCCGGATCGAGCCGCTGCTGGACGAGTCGATCTACCTGGCCAAGGGCGTCGGTGGCCCGGTCCGCTTCGACCTCATCGGGTACGACGGTGACAGCGTCGAGTCGATCGTCGTGGACTTCCCGGGCCAGGAGGTCCGGCCGTACGCGGACGAGAAGGTCCGCTACCGGTTCCGGACCGAACGGGCGCTGATTGAGCACCTGCTGCACATCGGCGAGGTGGACTGGGTCAACTCGCTCTTCCTCTCCTGCCGCTTTTCCGCAGCCCGGATCGGCCAGTACAACGAGTTCGTCTACGCGTTCTTCAAATGCCTGTCGGAGGAGCGCCTCCAGTACGCGGAGGGCTGGTACGACGAGCACGAGCGGGCGGTCGACGCGGAGGACATCACGCTTGACGGCTGGGTGGTGCAGCGCCGATGCCCACACCTGAAGGCGGACCTGAGCCGGTTCGGCATCGTCGAGGGCGACCAGCTCACCTGCCAGCTGCACGGCTGGAAGTTCGACCTGTCCAGCGGCCGCTGCCTCACCAGCGTCGGCCACAAGATCCGCGCCCACCCCGCCGACCCCAACACCCCAACGACCTAACCCACCCCCACTCCCACTCCCACTCCCACCCCCCCCACCCCCGCTCGCGGTGATCATGGAGTTGTGGTCGTTCACAAAAGCCGTGGATCGGCCCAAGTTGCCCACCACAACTCCATGATCGGCGGGGCGGGGCGGGGGGCGGGCGGGGCGGGGGGGGGGGTTAGTGGGACAGGTCGGTGAGGATGCGGCGGGCGGCGTTGTGGCCGGCGGCGCCGATGACGCTGCCGGCGGGGTGGCAGCCGGCGCTGCCGGCGTACACGCCGTCGATGCCGGTGGCGTAGGGCATTCGGTCGGTGAACGAGACGGTGTTGTCGACGTGGTGGATGTGCCCGCCGGTGATGCCGAAGTGCGCCTCGATGCCGGGCGGGGGCAGCGGCACCGCGTCGGCGATCAGGTCACCGGTGCCGGGGGCGTACCGCTCGCAGACGTCGATCAGCCGGGAGACGTAACCGGGTAGCGCCGCGTCCCAGGTGGTGCCGGCCAGCTCGTACGGGACCGACTGCACGAACAGCGCCGAGGAGTGGTGCCCGGCGTCGTCGGCCAGCGACGGGTCGACCGTGGTGTGCAGGTACCACTCGATGGTCGGCTCCTCCGGCAGCCGTCCGGCCCGCACGTCCGCCCACATTGCGCGCAGCGCCGCCATTGGCGACTCGCCCCCACCGCCGACCAGCGACGCCGAGCCGGGCAGCAGGTGGATGGTGGAGCCGAACGGGCTGGGCGCGTCCGCCGGCAGGCAGGAGAACCGGGGCAGCCCGGTCAGCGCCAGGTTGAGCTTGAGCGTGCTGCCGGGACGGCGGACCGCCGTCATCCGCTCGGCCAGCGCCGTCGGGAGCGCGCCGTCGGGCAGCAGTTCCATCAACCGGTACGGGTCGCACGCCCCGAGGACCACGGAGGCGGCCACCTCTCGCCCGTCGGCGAGCACGACCCCGGACGCGGCACCGCCGTCGAGGGTGATCGCGGTGACCGGCGTACCGGTCAGGATGGTCGCCCCGGCGGCGCGGGCGGCGTCGGCGAAGGTCCGGGAGACGGTGCCCATGCCGCCCCGGGCGATCATCCAGGTGCCGCCCGACCCCGGGAGTCGGCACATGTTGTGCACGAGGAAGTTGTGACCGGTCCCGGGGTCGTCCGGGCCGGCGTTGAGGCCGGAGAGGCCATCGGTGACCGCGTACATGCTGACCAGCAGCTCGGAGCGGAAGTCGAAGCGGGCCAGGTAGTCGGCGACCGAGCCGCGCACCAGGTCGACGAAGACCTGCCGCAGGGCCGGGCGGACGTACCGTTCGGCGGTCTCCGCCACCGGCAGCGGCTCGACCAGCCAGGCCGGCGCCAGGTCCTCGCGGAGCTGGGCCAGCTCGACCTGGAGCGCGTCGTCGGCGGCCGCGTCGGCGGGGGAGAACATCTCCGCGAGCTGCCGCCGGCTCGCCGCGGCGTCGCTGCCGAAGAGGAGGTACGGCGCGCCGGGCCCGCCCGGCGTGGGCAGAAAGTAGTGCGGGTCGCGGCGCAGCACCGGGATGTCGACGTCGAGCGTGGCGAGCAGTTCCGGCGGCATCAACCCGAGCAGGTAGGAACCGGTGGAGTGGCGCAGGCCGGGCACCTGCGGGAACGGGCTCTCCGTGCGGGTGGCCCCGCCAATCACCTCGGCCGCCTCCAGCACCAGCACGTCGAGGCCGGCGCGGGCCAGCAGGATCGCCGAGACCAGACCGTTGTGCCCGGAGCCGACCACGACGACGTCGGCGCGGGCCGGCAACTCACTCGCTTCGCTCATGCTGCGGGAGCCTAATGGCGCGTGCTCCCGTCGGGGAGGGCGTTGCCGTTCACTGATCTAATCGATGCCGACCGGATACGACCGTGTCGGTAGGGGGTAAGGATGTTCGCCTGGTGGGGGCGGGTGGTCGTACGCGCCCGGTGGGCGGTGCTGGCCGCCGCCGTGGCGCTCGTGGTGCTCGGCTCGACGTGGGGCGCCGGGGTCTTCGGCGAGCTGACCGGGGGCGGCTTCCAGGACCCGGCCAGCGAATCCGCCCGGACCGCCGAGCGGATCACCGCCGAACTGGGCCGGCAGGGCGCCGACGTGATCGTGCTCTGGTCCAGCGACACCACGGCGGTCGACCAGCCGGCCTTCCGCGACCCGGTCACCGCCACCGTCGCCGGGCTGCGCACCCGGCCCGAGGTGGCCAGCGTGACCACCTGGTACGACAGCCCGGCCCCGGCGCTGGTCGCCAGCGACCGCCGGGCCACCTACGCGCTCATCCGGCTCGCCGGTGCCGACGAGAACGCGCGGGCCGGGCAGTTCGCGGCGCTCCGCCCGGCGTTGAACGCCCCGGGGGTGCGGACCGAGGTCGGCGGCACGGTCGCCTTCCAGCACTACGCCAATCACCAGACAAAGACCGACATCACTCGGGCCGAGGCGCTGTCCATGCCGGTGCTGCTGGTGCTCCTCGTGCTGATCTTCGGCGGGCTGGTCGCTGCCACCACCCCGCTGCTCATCGGCGGCCTGGCCATCCTCGGCGCGTTCGTGGCCGTACGCGTGGTCAACCTCTTCACCGACGTGTCGGTCTTCGCGATCAACATCATCACGCTGGTCGGCCTGGGCATGGCCGTCGACTACGCCCTCTTCGTGGTCAGCCGGTTCCGGGAGGAACTCGCCGCCGGGCACGACACCGCCGAGGCGATCCGCCGCACCATGGCCACCGCCGGCCGGACCGTGCTGGTCTCCGGGCTCACGGTGGCTCTCGCCCTGGCCAGCCTGTTGATCTTCCCGCAGACGTTCCTCCGCTCGATGGGGCTCGGTGGCGTGGCCGCCGTCCTGGTCGCCATGCTGGCCGCCTTGACGGTGCTGCCGGCCCTGCTGGCGGTGCTCGGCCACCGTATCGACGCGGTGCGCGTACCCCTGCCGTGGCGGCGTGGGACGCGGCGCGCCGGGCCGGCGGCGGCCGGCGGGGGCGGCGCCTGGGCCCGGATCGCGCGGAGCGTGATGCGCCGCCCGGTGCGCTATCTGGTCGGGGTCGCGGTGCTGCTCGTCGTGCTGGCCACCCCGTTCCTGCATGTCACCTTCGGCGGTTTCGACGAGCGGGTGCTGCCGGCGGACGCCGCGCCCCGGGTGGTCACCGAACGGATCGCCGCCGAGTTCCCCGGCGGCCAGGTCGCCCCGATCGACGTGCTGGTCTCCGGGGCGTCGGCCGAGGCGGCGCGCGGGTTCGCCGACCGGGTCGAGGCGGTGCCCGGGGTGGCCGGGGTACGGGTCGCCGCCGAGCGCGGCGAGACCACGCTGCTGTCGGTGACCTACCCCGGCGAGCCGACCGGCGAGGTCGCCCAGCGGGTGGTCCGCGAGCTGCGCGCGCTGCCCGGGCCGGCCGGGTCGGAGGTGCTGGTCGGCGGGCGGCCCGGCGCCGACCGGGACCTGCTGGACAGCCTCGGCGACCATCTGCCGTGGATGGCGCTGCTGATGGCCGGCGCCACCCTGCTGCTGCTCTTCCTCGCCTTCGGCTCGGTGGTGCTGCCGGTCAAGGCGGTGCTGATGAACCTGGTTTCGATCGGCGCGTCGTTCGGCGTGGTGGTCTGGGTCTTCCAGGACGGCCACCTGGCCGGGCTGCTCGGCTTCACCTCGACCGGCTTCATCGAGCCGAGCAACCCGATCCTCATGCTTGCGGTGCTCTTCGGGCTGGCCACCGACTACGAGGTGTTCCTGCTCTCCCGGGTCCGCGAGGAGTGGGATCGCACCGGTGACAACACCGCTGCGGTGGCCGGCGGGCTGCAGCACACCGGGCGGATCATCACCGCCGCGGCGCTGCTGCTGATCATCGTGGTGGCCGGCTTCACCACCGGCGGCATGACCTACATCAAGCTCATCGGGGTCGGCATGATCGTGGCGATCGTGGTCGACGCGACGCTGGTCCGGGCGTTGCTGGTGCCGGCGACCATGCGCCTGCTCGGTCGCTGGAACTGGTGGGCGCCCGGCCCGCTGGCCCGCCTCTATCGCCGCTACGGCATTCACGAGACTGCCTCGCCCGCCCCGGCGCTCGCGCCCAGCGGCACGCACTACCATCCGGCACCATGACCATTGCCTCGACCGACCGCCTGCTGATTCGTGACTGGACCGACGGCCCTGCCGACCTGGCTCAGGTTTTCGACATCTATTCGCGGGACGAGGTGATGCGCTGGCTCGGCGGCGGGTCGGGGCTGCTGACCGATCCGGCGCAGGCGGCGGAGCGGGTGCAGGCCTGGCGGAACCGGTACGCCCCGTACGCCGGCCGGTACGGCCTCTGGGCGATCGAGACGCGTGATGCCGGACAGGCCGTGGGCAGCGTGCTGCTCAAGCCGCTGCCGGGCCGGGACGGCGTGACGCCCACCGACGACATCGAGGTCGGCTGGCACCTGCACCCCGACTCGCAGGGGCACGGGTACGCCACCGAGGCGGCCCGGGCCGTCATCGAGCGGGAGTTCGCCACCGGCACGTCACAGATCTACGCGGTGGTGATGGCCGGCAACGAACCGTCGATGGCGGTGGCCCGCCGGCTCGGCATGACCCACGTGGGCGTCCGCACCGAGTGGTACGGCGGCGAGGAGCTGGAGACCTTCGTCCTGCGCCAGCCGGCCTGAGCGGCTTCCCTTTTCCCGTGCGACGACCCGACAGCGCGGTGCCGCCCAGATGACGACGGGCCTGAGCAGTCACCTGCTCAGGCCCGTCACCCTAGGCGGTTCAGCCGAAGGACCTGTGGGTGCGCAAGTCCTCACCGAGGACCACCCTGACCGGGTTGCCAACGTTGGTCTTGGACGGGTAGTAGATCCTCATCTGCCCGTCGGTACCGGAGCGAGCCCAGAGGTCGGGCACCCGGTCGCCGTTCACGTCCGGGATGGCGACCAGGGCGCTGATGTTCGCCTCCGACCAGCCGGTGCCGTAGGAGACGTCGCCGTCGCGGGAGTTGGCGGCGGTCTTGAGTGAATCCAGGTTCACGCTGCCGAGAACGGAGCCCGGTTTGCCGTGCCGAACGTACATGTTGCCGTTGTCAAGGTTGCGCCAGAGCAGGTCCGGGGTGCCGTCCAGGTCGATGTCGGCGACATTGACGATCTCCCGCCGCGCCCACGCGCTGCCCTCCATCAGGGTTGCCGTCTGGAAGCTCGCCCCGGTGTATCCGCTCAGCACCCAGAACGCGGTGCCGGCCCGGAGGGCCAGGTCCGGGAGCTTGTCGCCGGTGATGTCGCCGACCGCCTTGATCTGCGTCCAGGTGGCCGGGTCCGGCGCGTTGGGCGGCAACAGGACCCGGATCCGGCGGTCGACGTTGAAGCTGCCGTAGCCGTCGCCCGGGTAGAGCCAGAAGCCGCCGTCAGGGGTGCGGGCGAAGAGGTCGGTGAGGCCGTCCCCCGGGTAGGCGTCGGCGTACTTGGTGATCAGGGCGGCCTTGCCGGTGGCCGGGTCGTACCAGTGGCCCGGCGGGTTGAGCCTGCCGTCGTCGGTGTACGAGGCGGCAAGCCACGCGTCCAAAGCCCCGCCCTCGTCGCCAGCATAGTTCCGAAGGTTCCCGGACGTGTCCACGATCAACAGGTCGGGAAGATTGTCACCGTTGGTGTCACCGGGTCCGTCGGCAGCGTCGCGGGGTGGCAGATAGAAGGTGTAGTCCTTACGGTCGCTCTGGTTGCCTACCGCGTTGAAGGCGTACACCTGAATAGTGGTGGGACCAGCGTGCCGTGGCCTGAGATCGGACTTGGTGTAGGTGCCGGTGGTGGTAGTGACTTCCGTCCAGTTGGCACCGTCAAGGGTGTACTTGAACTTGGTCGCGCCGGTGGAGGTGAAGGTGACCGGGCCGGCCTGGCCCAACTTCACGGTCGCCCAGGTCTCACCGTCGGGAGTGAATTCCTTGAAAACATCACTGGTGACCTGCGGTTTTGAGGGCTTGGAGTTGTCGATCGTGAGGCGACAGGACTGGGTCGCCGGGTAGTACCCGGACAACGCTCCGGACGTGTCCTCGGCGCGCACGTCCCACAGGTAGGTCGCCCTGTCCTCCAAGGTGGTGGAGGGAATTGTCAGGCTTGCCTTGCCACTGCTCGACGCGGTTACCACGGTGTCCGCAGGCGCCGTCGTGCCGTTCTTCCAGAAGCGGAAGTGCAGGGCCTTCAGGTTGCTGTCGGGATCGGTGGCGGTCGCCGACAACACGATGTTGGTCTTGGCGATCGTGACACCGTTACCCGGACCCGGCACGCAGTTGCCACCAGGGTCGGAGGTGACGCCCGTCGGCGTGTTGGGCGGCCGGTTGTAGGTGACGGAGAGCTCCGCGGTGCTGACCTTGAACTTTCGCCAGGTCAGCGTGTCGGACTCGCTGGTAGCTTGCATGCCGAGCGTGATGGTCGACGAGCCGGCGTCGAGGGCCTGCTGGGCCGCGTCCTGCACGTTGAAGCTCGCGTAGTCCTGAGCGCAACCGGTGTAGCCGTAGGCGAAGGACTTCTTCTGCTGCAGCGTCGTCCACTTCGGCTGCGCGTTCCATGTGGTGCCGGAGGAGATGGCGCCGGTGAGCCAGAGCTGCATCTCCCGATTCGTGCAGCTCCAGGAGTGGGTGTTCAGGATCTTGAAGGTGGCCGCGCTGGCCTTCGCGTTCTTCAGCTTGCTGTCGAAGCCCATCCGCCAGAAGGAGCGGGTTCGCAGCGGTGTTGACTGGTCGTAGCCCACCCGGGCCTCGGTGGTCCCCGAGTTGAAGTTGGTGCCGTTCCAGGTGTTGGTGGTGGGGTGCTGCGCGTAGACGGTCGCCCAGGCCTGCTGGCCGCTGGTGAGCGTCGGGTCCAGGAAGATGGGGAAGAGCGCGTCCTTGCTGGTGAGCAGGCCGCTGCCTGCGGCGTTCAGGTGCAGCCGGACTGCTCCGGTGCCGTCGCCCTCAAGCCTGGTGGGGATCGGCGCGTTACGTGCCCCCGGCTCGCTGCCGTTGAGGCCGGAGAGTCGCAGCACGTCCGCGGGGGTGGTCACCGCGGTGCGGATAGCAGCCCCGGGAGATTCGGGATCCCGGCCGGCGGAATCCCAGGCGAACGGGGTGGGTAGGGAGCTGATCTCCCGGCTGCCGGTCCGGTCGAGGACCCGGACGCCGCCGGTGGTCGGGTCATGGCGGAAGACGGCGGTCTGCGACCGCAGGCCGTAGGTGATCGCGCTGGCGGCTTTGATCGTGGCGGCCGCCCGGTTCTTGACGATCAGCAGCTGGGCGAAACCGCCGTCCTCGCGGGCGACGACGAGGAGATCCACCCCGGACAACACGTCCGGGTAGAGGGCGCGTGGTCCGTCGAGCACCGGTTGCGGCAGTCGACCGGGCCAGATGAATGCGATGGTGTGGCCGTCGACATCCATCTCGGCCAGGACGCTGTCGGCGGCAGGATCGTCGGCGGTGCTGCCGCCGGAGAAGCGCACCGGCGTGGGCGGGTTGACGGGCCGTACGTCGAGGCCGCCGGGCGTGTTGTCGCTGCGGGCGAGCTTGGTGTCGATGGGCGTCCACCGTCCCGTGGCGTCCTTCACCCGCTGGGGTGTGGCGTGGAACGTGCTGCGCAGCTGTCCGTCGGGGAGTGCCCAGGTAAGCGAGGTGGCGCTGGTGGCGGCGTCCACCAACACCTCCTTGCCGGTGCGGACGGCCTCGACCATGGCGGTCGCCTCGTCCCGGAAGGAGTGCGCTGGCGCGGCGTCCGCCAGCTCCCGCTGTTGGTCCGCGCGGAGCCACCAGGGCAGCGGGGCTGCGACGAGGGCGGCCACCAACAGGCCGACGGTGAGGGCCAACCGGGTGCGCGTGCGCACGAAGGGGTTGAGCAGGCGAGGCGTGGTCACGCAGTCCACTCCCTGGGGGCCGAACGGACAGGGCAGACACGACGGACGGCCCCGTACGGCAAGCCGAGGGGCAGAACGTGGGCCCCACGATCGCATGACCCCGGGGCGGTTTGTCGATCCCGGAACCGTTACCAATCCGTGATCATCACGCTCGGTTTGCAAGGAGTGACCCATTGATTTAGATCTTGTGTCCGAGATTGGACACTCCGCCCTGATTGATATCCAGCGACTCGTCGGGCAAGCGCCCATTAATCCCGGTTGATGGGTCTTGGGTCTAATTGAGCAGTGGTGTAGATCACATAGATTGCGCTTGGTTACTTCTTGAGGCCTTGAGCGTGGGCTTCTCCTGAGGCGAAAGTGCTCACGCACGCGCCACACCCGGCGCGGGCCGGTTCGCGGGCCTTCCGCGGCTTCTCTTTCGTCTTCGCGCTGGTGGGAGTCGACTCGTATGCGTGGTGCCGGTTTGCAGTCCCGGTGGTGGCACGGCCGACGGACCCCGTTGAGGTCACATCATCGTCGCTGGCGTCGTGCCCGTACGGCGTTGGTGTTGGCCTTGTCGACCACGCTGGTCGGGACGATGCTGCCCGCCGAGGCGTGGGCGGTCCCCCCGCCCGGCATGAGCCGGGAAAAGAGCACCGTCGAACTGCCGGAGATTCCGCAGAGTGAGCAGGTCGGCGAGGACGAGAGCAGCCCAAAGGACCTGACCACCGCGGATCCGGTCGACGTGGACCTGTACGAGCCGCAGGCCGTCACCCCGTGGCAGCAGGCCAGCGGGGCCGTGGACCTGACCGGGGTCGAACCGGGCGCCACCAAGCCGGTGGACGATTTGCCGGTCGCCCTCGGCGTGCCGGACGGCGGTGATCCGGCCGCCCTCGCCGGCACCTGGACCGTCGACCTCGCTTCCCCGGAGGCGTCCCAGGACGCCGGCCTGTCCGGCCTGATCATGAAGATCACTCCGCCGGCCACCGCCGACCCCACCGCAGAGGTCGCCCTCAGCGTCGACTACACGCCCTTCGCCGACCTGTACGGTCCGCAGGCCGCCGACCGTTTTGGCGTCATGCTGCTGCCCAGCTGTGTCTACGACGCCCCCGACACCGGTGACTGCGCCCCGGACGGCGACGACGATGGGGGCACCGGGGCGCGGTCGGCCACCGCCGACCCGGCCACCGCGGAGGTCGTGCGCAGCGAGGTGGAGCTGGTACCCACCAAGCAGGCCCCCGCCCGCGGCGCGAAGAAGGCCCCCGCCCGCGGCGCGAAGAAGGCCCCCGCCCGCGGCATGGCGGAGCAGGACGAGCCGACCCGGCGGATAGTCAGGGCCAGCCTCCCCGTCGGCCGGTTGCTCGGGGCACAGGGCGGTTCCGCCCGATCCTCGACCAGCGCCATTGCGGCGTCGAGCGACTCAAGCGTCGTCGGCGTGCTGGACACCGGAGCGTCGTCGGCCGGCGACTTCACCGCCACCCCGCTGCTCTCCTCTGGCTCCTGGGCGGCGGGCTCCTCCTCCGGTGCCTTCACCTACTCGTACCAGGTGCAGGTGCCCGAGACGGCCGGCGGGCTGATGCCGAAGGTGGCCCTGTCGTACTCCTCGCAGTCGGTGGACGGGCGCACCTCCGCCACCAACAACCAGGCATCCTGGATCGGCGACGGCTGGGACTACAATCCGGGGGCGATCACCCGCAGCTACGCCAACTGCCGGGAGGACTCGAAGAAGCCCGGCGCGAACAACAAGGACCACCGCACGGCCGACCTGTGCTGGGGCTCCAACAACGCCACCCTGTCGCTCGGCGGCATGACGACCGAGCTGGTCTGGGACGAGGCAACGGAAACCTGGTTCACCGCCAACGGCGACGGCTCCAAGGTCGAACTGCTCAAGGACACCACCCGGCACACCCTTGACAAGGAGGGCGAGTACTGGATCATCACCACCCGGGACGGCACCCGCTACCACTTCGGCCTCAACCGTCTCCCGGGCTGGTCCAGCACCGACTCGCTCACCGAATCGGTCCTCACCGTGCCGGTCTACGGCAACCACCCGAACGAGCCCTGTTACAAGCCGGGCAACTGGGCCGGCTCTGTCTGCACCCGGGCCTGGCGCTGGTCCCTCGACTACGTCGAGGACATCCACGGCAACGCCATGAGCCTGTGGTGGAAGCGCGAGACGAACTACTACGCCCAGAACTTCAACTTCAAGAAGCCGGTCGAGTATGACCGGGGCGGTTACCTCCTCCGGATCGACTACGGGCAGCGCAAGGACACGATCTTCTCGGCCACCGCACCGGCTCGGGTCAACTTCACCGTGGCCGAGCGCTGCTTCGCCGAGGGCACCCTCACCTGCAGCGACGCCAACTTCGCCGACAAGAATCCCGCCAAGTACCGCATTTGGTACGACACGCCGGCTGACCTGCGCTGCGCAAAAGGCCAGATGTGTTGGAACGCTGGGCCGTCCTTTTTCACTCGTAAGCGTCTCGACAAGATTGCAACGTCAGCCCAGCGGCGCACCGACACCAGCGCGCGTCAGGTGGTGGATGAGTATCAGCTCAAGCAGTCGTTCCCAGTCCTGCGGACCGGCCCCAACACCGCCCTCTGGTTGGAGTCGATCGCTCGTACCGGCTACGGCCGCAGAGGCACGACGGACGAGAACATCCAGCTCAAGTCGGTGCGCTTTGAGCCCAACGCCGAGGACATGCCGAACCGTGTCAAGCGGGACAACCGGCCCGGCTTCTCCCGGCTCCGGATCGCCCGGGTCATCAACGAGTACGGCGGCGAGACGGTCGTCACCTACAAGGAGCCGACGGGCGCCTGCAAGACCGGCACCGGCCTGCCCGGCAAGAGCAACACCGCCGCGCTGAAGGCCAACAACCGGTTGTGCTATCCGTCCTTCTGGCATCCTGACCCTGAGGTCGAGGAAATCGACTGGTTCCACAAGTACGTTGTGGACAGCGTTGAGGAACTCCCAAACGTCGACGGTGTCTTCAGCACCGAAACCCGCTACGAGTACGCCAACCCCGGTTGGAAGCTCGCCGAGCAGGAGTTCACCAAGAAGTCCACCCGCACCTACTCTCAGTTCGCCGGCTTCGAGCAGGTCACCGTCCTCACCGGGGCGGACGAGGACGCGATCGGCAGCAAGCGCAGCAAGTCCGTCACCCGCTACTTCCGCGGCATGGGCGACACCGTCTCGATGACGGACATCACTGGTGTCGAGATCGCCAAGGACCGGGAGCCCTTCGCCGGGCGGGTCGCCGAGGAAGTCACCTACACCAGCGCCGACGACGATGACAAGCGGGACTGGCTGACCCGCAGCGTCACCTACCCCGCCGCCCAACTCCTCGCCTCCCGCAACCGCGACGACGGTCTGAGCCCGTTGGAAGCCTGGCGGGTCACCGAGCCCCGGCAGGTCTCGTATACCAAGTCCTCCGGCACCGGTGACGACACCCGCACCCCCCAGCGAGCTGTCGAGACCAAGACCACCTACGAGACGACGTACGGCCTGCCCACGCACATCGAGTCCCTCGGCGACACTGGCAAGGACGGCGATGAGTCCTGCACGTACGTCGAGTATCTCCACCACACTGGCAAAAACCTCATTGGCCTGACCAAGCAGGTTCGCACCAGCCCGACGACCTGCATCGCTGCCAACTTCGACAACCTGACGACGCTGAGTTCGGCCAGCCGGGTAGCCTACGACGGCCAGGCGTATGGCCTCGCGCTCGGCAGCACCACGCGCGGGCTCGCGACTCAGACCTGGTCGCTGAAGGGCGACGGCTCCGGCTTCCAGTCCAACGGCACCACCGGCTTCGACGCTGTCGGTCGCGTCGTCTCGAACACCGACCCCGATGGCAAGACCTCCACGATCACCTATACCCCCGCGACCGGCCAGGCCTTCACCGTCACGGAGCAGAACTCGCTCGGGCACAAGCAGGTCCAGGAGTTGGACCCGGGCCGCGCCGTCACCATCAAGATCACCGACCTCAACAACCGGGTCAGCGAGGCGGAGTTCGACCCGCTGGGCCGCCTCGTCAAGGCCTGGGCACCCGGCCGCACCCCGTCGCCCGCAGCCATTCCGGACTTCAGGGCCGAGTACGCCATTCCGGTGGGGAAGCCGCCGTACATCACCACCTTCAGCCGCGGCCACGAGAACCGGATCCAGACCTCCGTCACCATCTACGACGGACTGGGCCGTGAGCGGCAGACCCAGGAGGAAGCCACCGGCGGCGGCCGGCTGATCACTGACACGCTTTACAACAGCTCCGGTGAGGTGTGGCAGACCAACAACGCCTATTACACCGAGGGCGGACCGGTCGGCACGCTGTTCACGCCGCGGGCGGACAGTACCGTGCCGAACGCCACCCGCTACACCTACGACGGCCTCGGCCGGGTCACGGAGGAACTGCCGGTCCTGAAGGGCAACGAAGAGCCTGATCAGGCCACCAGGTACGAGTACGGTGCCGACCACTCCACGGTGATCAACCCGGCTGGCGCTGCCTCGTACCGGCTGTTCAGCGACGCCCTGGGCCGGACCACCCGGGTGGACACCTTTACCAACGCCGGCCGCACCGCGTTCACCTCGATGCGGTACGAGTACGACGCCCGCGGTCAGCTGGCGAAGGCCACCCACTCCGTCGACCCGACCCACCCGTGGACCTGGACTTACGACCACCGCGGTCGGATGGAGACGGCCACCGATCCGGACAGCGGCACCACCCGGATGACGTACGACCACCGCGACCGGCCGGTGACCTCCACCAACGCCCGCGGCGTCACGGTCTGGAACGGCTACGACGAGCTGTCCCGCCCGACTCAGCAGCGACTGAACAGCAGCACCGGGACGGTCCTTGGCCAGTTCACCTACGACACCGCGACCGGCGGCAAGGGTCTGCCCGCCACCGCCACCCGCTACACCGACGGACTGGCGTACACGCAGTCGATCGGTGGCTACACCAATGACTACCAGCCGACGTCCACCACCCTCAGCCTGCCGCAGTCGGTCGCCGACACGTGGGGTCTGCGGACCTCATACACCTACGACTACGCGTACACCGACACCGGCCAGCCCGAATCGACCAGCCTGCCCGCCGTCGGCAACTTCCCCGCTGAGAAGGTCCTGGTCCGCTACACCAAGGATGGCCTGCCGCTGTCGGTCTCCGGCCAGGACTGGTACGGCTCTGAGACGGTCTACTCGCCGTACGGGCAGGTGCTGCGTTCCACCCTCGGCGCGCAGCCGTCCCGGGTGTGGACCATGTCCAGCTACGACGACGGCAGCGGCGCCCTCACCGACCAGCAGGTCTACCGCGAGCAGACCGGTGACAAGACCCTCGTCAACGGCAACCTCGTCTCGAAGCGTTCCTACCGGTACGACGACGCGGGCAACGTCACCGCGATCCGCGAGCACGCCGTCGGCATCGAGGAACAACAGTGCTTCCGGCACGACGCACTCGGTCAGCTGACGAAGGCCTGGACGGCGAAGGCACAGGCGGAAAATCAGACACCCTGCACCGCGGAGCCGACGGGCACGGCCAACGTGGCACCCGGAACCGACGGCGCCGGCTACTGGCAGGAGTACGAGTACGACCTGCTCGGCAACCGCACGAAGCTGGTGGAGAAGGATCTCACCGGTAACTCGGCGAAGGATGCCACCACCGAGTACGCCTACGGGCGGGCTGGAAGCCAGCCGCGCACCCTCACCAAGGTGACCAAGAGCTACGTCACCCCGGCGGGCGCGGCGGTCACCGCCGAGGCCGAGCGGCTGTACGAGCTGACCGGCGAGACGAAGTCCGTCACCTCGCTGGAGAACGGCGATCAGCAGACGCTCTCCTGGACCTATGACGGCCAGATCGAGCGGATCGCCGGCGCGGGCGGAAGGGGTAAGACCGCCTACGTCGGTCTCGCGAACAAGTGCATCGATCTCAGCGGCAGCCTCGCGGTGGCCGGCCGCCCGGTCCAGCTGTGGTCCTGCAACAGCACGGTCGCGCAGAAGTGGGCCTTCACACCGGCTCCGGGACAGGCAAACGCGAACCTGGGCACCCTGTCCGTGCACGACAACTGGTGTATCCAGCCGGCGGGCACCACGGCCGGGTCGGCCTTCCAACTCCAGAAGTGTGACGGGTCGGCCGGCCAGCGTCTGGAGCGCACCTCCGCCGGCCAGCTCAAGCACACCGCGTCCGGCCTGTGTCTCGCGGTCAAGGACGGGGCCTCCGCCAGTGGCACGCCGCTCGTGCTGGTGGCGTGCGACGGCGCCGCAGCCGCCCAGCAGTGGGAGGCGCAGAACGAGACCCGCCACATTTACGGTCCTGGCGGCACCCGCCTGCTGACGGTCCAGAACCGGCAGGCGACTCTGTACCTGCCTGACGCCCAGGTCACCGTGCAGAGGGGCGGTGCGCTGGTCAACACGCAGCGCACGTATGCCGCGCCGGGCGGGGCGGTGCTGCGTTACGCCTATGGCCTCGACGCCCCGGGCCTGGTCGCCTTGGCCGGCGACCATCAGGGCAGCCCGTACGCGGAGGTAGTCCTCTCCGGCACGATGGCGGTCCGGATCCGGAAGCAGGACCCGTTCGGCAACCAGCGCGGCACCGACAAGCTTGCCGCCAACATGCAGACCAACGCCGGATTCCTCGGAGCCATCCGCGACGACGCCTCCGGCTATGTCCCGCTCGGTGCGCGCCTCTACGACCCGGTGGTGGGACGGTTCCTCTCCGCCGACCCGGTCCTGGACCTGGCAGACCCGATGCAGTCCAACGGGTACGCGTACGCGCACAACAACCCGGTGACGTTGTCGGACCCCAGTGGTCTGTCGGTGTCGCTGACCCCGTCGGAGATGGCGGCGGCGCTGGCCGGCGCGGGCCTGTCGGCCGCGCAGGTCTCCCAGGCACAGGCCACCATGGGGCGCTCGCTGATGTCGGTGATCCTCGACTCCGCCTGGTACATCCTCAAGGAGTTCATCGGGATCAACGACGCGCTGGCCTGTTTCGGCGGTGACATGTGGTCGTGCGGCAGCCTCATCATCCAGGCGATCCCGTGGGCTAAGCTCGGCAAGATCCCGGCCGTGATCAGGGCCGTCGATCGGGTGATCACCGCGATCAACGCGTGGCGGACGGCGAAGCGAGCGGCCGAGGCGGTCCTGGCGGCAGCGCGGGCGGCGGAGCGGGCGGCGCAAGCCGCCAAGGCAGCGGCCATCGAGCGAGCGAAGAAGGCCGCCCAGGCCGCGGCAAAGAAGACGCTCGACAAGGTCAACACAACCAGCAACAAGGCCGTCAACCTCACGAAGAAGACCGGCAACCCGGTCCAGAAACAGGCCCAGGCCAAGGCCAACCCGGGAGCTTCCTCCGCAGCCTCAAGCGGCGCCGGGAAATCCGGCGGCGGCAAGACGACGTCCAAGCCGGGCGGCGAGTCGGGTGCCACCGCACGCAGCAATGGCGGCGCCAGCGGCGGCGGCGGCGCCGGAAAAGCAAACGGCGAGTCCTGCCTCACCAACAGTTTCGTCCCCGGTACCAAGATCCTCATGGCCGACGGCTCGACGAAGCCAATCGAGGACGTGAAGCCGGGCGACAAGGTCGTGGCCACCGATCCGGAGACAGGCCGCACCGAGGTGGAGACGGTCACCGCGGCGATCAAGGGTGACGGTGTCAAGCACCTCGTGAAGATCACCATCGACACCGATGGGGAGCAGGGCTCGAAGGCGGCCGAGGTCACCGCGACCGATGGTCACCCGTTCTGGGTCCCGGAGCTGGGCGAGTGGGTCGACGCCACCGATCTCCACCCCGGTCAGTGGTTGAGGACCAGCGCTGGCACCTACGTCCAGATCACCGCGATCGACCGCTGGACCGTTCCCCAGGCCACCGTCCACAACCTCACCGTCGCCAACCTCCACACGTACTATGTGGTCGCAGGTGCGGTCCCGGTCCTGGTGCACAACAGCAGTTGCGTCGAAGTCAGCGCCAGCGAGAACAGCTACTCTTTATCGCATCGGGAATCCGGCAGCGGCATCATTGCCGATCTTGACGCGAGTGGCAATCTCACGTTGATGATTGAACGGCAGGCGGGGTCGCCGTTGTCCGGCAGTCAGATGCTGGACAATGTGATGGCACACTTTGGTGACCGGGTGCAGTCAATTCAGGGCTACTGGGTCTACGGGGATAACCTGGCTGGCTTCAACAGGGCGGCTCGAGCGGGACAAAGCCTTGAGTCTGCTGCTGCTGGAACGTGGACAGGCCGGCAGGCTGCTCGGCATGGGTTCACCAACACTACTATCCTTGTAGCCGATGCTGGGGAGTCAGGTTTTACCAAAGTCTCGGCACTCTTCACTAGATGATGGTGACTGCCTATGTCGGTCGTAAGGGAATCTGTCAAGGCGATGCGTGAAGCTGGCATTTCTTCACTCGATGCGGTGTTGCGAATCAAGGAGGATCAACTCTGTCGGGCGGGTCAAGAATTCGAGCTAGCTGTAGGACTTAAGGAAGAGTACGGGCTCACGGTAATTCAAATACACGAGGTGATCGGCTGGCTTCGTGGTGTTCGCTCCTTGGAGGACTTGCAGATTGCGTTAGGTTGAGTCGGGTGCATACGACCAGATTCGGGCCACTCGTCCTCGTGGAACGTCTGCGCGCACTTGCCTAATACGGCAGCCGCCCTGATGATCATGTGTGTGTGAAGACAACAAAATCGAGGGCGGCTGCGGCTGCCAGGATAGCTGCTGGTCGGGTGCAGCGGTTGCGGGCCGATCTGTTGGAGTGCCTGCGGTCGTGTGTCGTGCGGACGCAGACGTGGCAGCAGGCGACGAAGTACGTGTCCGCAGTGGTCAGCGACCTGCCGAAGCGGCACGGGTGGACGATCGCGGAGTACGTCGGGGACCGTAGCCCGGACCGGACGCAGCGGTTGCTGAACCGGGCAGTGTGGGACGCCGAGGCGGCGATGAGCCTGGTGCGCCGGTTCGTGGTCGACGGGCTGGGCACGGCGGCCCGACGACGGCGGGGGTTGGTGGTCGGGGCGTTGGACGAGACCGGCCAGCAGAAGCGGGGCGCCGCCACGTGTGGGGTCAAACGGCAGTGCATGGGGTGCGCGGGTTGGGTGGACAACGGCATCAACACGGTGCACCTGTCCTACGTACGGCAGGGCGTCGGGCACGCGTTGATCGGCGCCCGGCAGTGGATTCCCGCCGCAGATCGACGATCCGGACACCGCCGCCGCGATGGGGCTACCGGCTGATCTGCGGTTCCGCGCGAAGGGACAGCTGGCGATCGACATCTGCACGGACGCGTACGCCGACGGGGTGCGCTTCGATGTGCTCTGCGGGGACGAGGTCTACGGCGGCTGCACCCAGTTGCGGGAGTTCTTCGAACAGCGGCAGCAGGCATACGTGCTGAGGGTGGCCAGCACCTTCGTGCTCACTTCGGGTGCTGACGTGCGGCTGACCTATCAACAAGCCGTGCAGCAACTGGTCGATCAGTGTCAGTGGGAGGTGCGCAGCGCCGGGACGGGGTCGAAGGGGCAGCGGTGGTACGCGTGGGAGCAGATCGCCACCGCCAGCGTCCATCATGTGCTGCTGGTACGCCGGCATCTGCGCACCGGTGAGCTGGCCTTCCACTACTGCTACCAACCCGACGGGCAACCGAAGAGCATGACCCGGCTGATCCGCGCCGCAGGACTGCGCTGGCCCGTCGAGGAAGACTTCGAGTGCGGCAAGGACCAGTTCGGCCTCGACCAATGCCAAGCCCGCCTGCACACCGCGATCCGCCGGCACACCGTGCTGGTCATGGCCGCCCTCGCCGTCTGCGCCGTAGCCGCCGCCCAACTACGCGGCCGAACCGACACCCAGGCCCCACCACCGGCCACCCCCGACCAGACCCCGCCCCCAGACCCCGGCCTGATCCCCCTGACCGTCCCCGAAACACGACGACTCCTGGCCAGAGCGCAACATCAACCGAAACCACCCGAGCACACCGACCACTGGAGCACCTGGCGCCGCCGCCACCAATCCCGCTCACGCTGGTTCCACCAACGCACCCGACTCAGATGTGTGGGCCAAGCTGGGAGTACTTCGCATGCCCGCATCACGGAAGTTCGAGCCGCACTATCGGCGGATCATCGCCGACGTCAGGGGACGCATTGCCTCGGGCGAGTGGCCTCCCGGTCACAAGCTGCCATCGACAAAGGCGCTCA
The DNA here is from genome assembly GCF_040636055.1 of Micromonospora sp. NPDC006766. Taxonomy (NCBI): domain Bacteria; kingdom Bacillati; phylum Actinomycetota; class Actinomycetes; order Micromonosporales; family Micromonosporaceae; genus Micromonospora; species Micromonospora sp. NPDC006766. The sequence goes on from NZ_JBEYIX010000015.1 coordinate 88,834, forward strand.
CCGAGACGTACAAGGTCGGCAGCCAGTCCATCGTTCGTCAGGCGATCACGATCCTCATCGAGACGGGCGAGCTGTACGGCCACCAAGGCTTGGGCGTCTTCGTCGCCGACTGAGGAACCGAGACGTCCACGGAATAAGCACCGGCCGCTCTTTGGTCGGGGTGCCGGGCCCATGCGCCACACAACTAGTGCGACTCTGCCGGGGCGGGGGCCCGCGATCCTTGGTGGGTGGACGTTCAACGGGGACATCCCGGAGGGCCGCATCTGTTCGAGTCGGACGGAGAACACGACGACCTTCTCACCGACCTTCGGCTTTTCTGGCGCGGAGAACCGGCTGGCGGACGGTCGTTCGACGTGTTGGGTAGCCGGGACGTGAGGTGGACAGCGGCTGAGGCGCTGGACCTGCTGCCCGAGAACGCTGGACCGAAAGTCGAGGTGTTGCGTGGTTGCGTGATCATCAGCCCGGGTGCCGGCTACGACCGCCGAGCGGTTCAGCGGGAACTCGCGTACCGGCTCAAGCAGGCGGCGAGGGCGGCCGAGTTGTGGGCGTACCAGAAGGTCAACGTGGTGTCCGGTGACGATCTGTTCATCCCGGATCTCGCCGTGATGCGGACGCCCGGTGGCGGTCGCAGGGCGATGGGCATCGGGACAGCGGTGCTGCTTGGGGAGATCGCGTCGGTCGACGCGATTGACCGGCCGCGCGAGTACGCCGCTGCCAGGGTTCCCTTCTTTCTCCGGGTCGACCTGCGTAACCGGGTTCCCGCCATGGCGCTCTTCGAGCTGGTGGAGGGGGAGTATCGGCCGCTGGCGGCCGCAGCGGCGGGGACGACCTTCGTAATGCGGCAGCCGTTCGAGTTCTCCGTCGATCCGGCCGACCTTCTCGACGAGGAGGCGCCGGTGGAGGATCAATACAGCGAGGATTGAGGCTCCCAGCGAGCGTCCAGCCGGTCTGAGGAAGAATGTCCGGGTGACATCTCCCCGAGACCTTGTCCTGCTCGGCTCGACCGGCTCGATCGGTACCCAGGCCATCGACATCGTCCGGCGCAACCCGGACCGGTTCCGGGTGGTGGCGCTCGGTGCCGGCGGCGGCAACGTGGAGTTGCTCGCCGCCCAGGCCCTCGAACTCGGTGTCGAGGTGGTCGGCGTGGCCAAGGCCTCCGCCGCCCAGGACCTCCAGCTGGCCTTCTATACCGAGGCGAGCCGGCGCGGCTGGGCCACCGGCGACTTCAAGCTGCCCAAGATCGTGGCCGGCCCGGACGCCATGACCGAGTTGGCCGGGTGGCCGTGCGACGTCGTGCTCAACGGGGTGGTCGGCTCGCTCGGGCTGGCGCCGACCCTGGCCGCGCTGCGCGCCGGGCGTACCCTCGCCCTGGCCAACAAGGAGTCGTTGGTGGCCGGCGGCCCGCTGGTCAAGGCCGCGGTGACGCGGCCGGGGCAGATCGTCCCCGTCGACTCGGAGCACTCGGCGCTGGCGCAGTGCCTGCGCGGCGGCACCCGGGCCGAGGTACGCCGCCTCGTGGTGACCGCCAGCGGCGGCCCGTTCCGGGGCCGGCGGCGGGACGAGTTGACCGAGGTCACGCCGGAGCAGGCCCTCGCGCACCCCACCTGGAACATGGGTCCGGTGGTCACGATCAACTCCGCCACGATGGTCAACAAGGCGCTGGAGGTGATCGAGGCGCACGAGCTGTTCGACGTGTCGTACGCCGACATCGAGGTGATGGTCCACCCGCAGTCGGTGATCCACTCGATGGTCGAGTTCACCGACGGTTCTACGCTGGCTCAGGCCAGCCCGCCGGACATGCGGCTGCCCATCGCGCTGGGCCTCGGCTGGCCGGACCGGGTGCCCGAGGCCGCCGCCGCGGTCGACTGGACGAAGGCGCACACCTGGGAGTTCTTCCCGCTCGACGCCGCCGCCTTCCCGGCGGTGGCCCTGGCCAAGGCGGCCGGGGAAGCCGGGCGCTGCCGGCCGGCCATCTACAACGCGGCGAACGAGGAGTGTGTGGCGGCGTTCGTCGCCGGGCGGCTGCCGTTCCTCGGCATCGTCGACACCCTCCGGCGTGTGCTGGACGACGCTCCCGAATTCGACGAACCAGGTACCGTCGAGGACGTGCTCGCCGCCGAATCGTGGGCGCGGGCGCACGCGCAGGAGATCATCGTCGGGTCGGTGGAAGGAGCTTGATGGCAAACCTGCTCGGGATGGTGCTCTTCGCGCTGGCGATTCTCATCTCGGTGAGCCTGCACGAGGCGGGTCACCTGCTCACCGCCAAGGCCTTCGGGATGAAGGTCACCCGCTACTTCGTCGGCTTCGGCCCGACCCTGTGGTCGTTCCGGCGGGGCGAGACCGAGTACGGTCTCAAGGGCATCCCACTCGGCGGCTTCTGCAAGATCGTCGGAATGACCCCGCAGGACGACGACATCGAGCCGGCCGACCAGCCCCGCGCGATGTGGCGGTACCCGGTCTGGAAGCGGACGATCGTGATGTCCGCCGGCTCGATCACCCATTTCGGCCTCGCCCTGGTCGCGATCTGGCTCGCCGCGATGTTCATGGGTCTGCCGAACAAGGCACTCGAGGGGCCGGTGCCGGCGTACGTCAAGGTGACCAACTGCGTGGTGACCTCGGAGACGCAGCGGGACTGCCAGGCCGGCGACCCGGTCAGCCCGGCCAAGCAGGCCGGGCTGCGTGACGACGACAAGATCCTGGCCATCAACGGGACCACGGTCGCCACCAACCTGGACCTGATCAAGCAGATCCGGGCGCTGCCGCCGGGCCCGGCCACGATCCGGTACGAGCGCGACGGCGTGACCGGTGAGGTGCACGCGGACCTCGCGGCGGTGCAGCGCCGGCCGCTGGACAATCCCCAGGGCGACCCCACCACCGTCTCGGCGCTCGGCGTCGAGATCATGGCGCTGCCCCCGGGCGTTCCGATGGTGGTCAAGTACGGCCCGGTCGACGCGCTCGGCGCGACCACCGACTACACCGGCAAGCTCGCCGTCGGCACGTACGAGTCGATGAAGCGGATCCCGCAGAAGGTGCCGGCCCTGTGGACCGCGATCACCGGCGGGGAGCGGGCGATCGACACCCCGATCAGCGTCGTCGGCGCCACCCGGCTGGGCGGTGAGGCGGTGCAGCACAACGCCTGGGAGCTGTTCGTCAGCCTCTTCATCGGCCTGAACTTCTTCATCGGGGTGTTCAACCTGCTGCCGCTGTTGCCGCTGGACGGCGGGCACATCGCGATCTCCTGGTTCGAACGGGTGCGCTCCTGGCTCTACGCGCGCCTGCGCCGCCCCGACCCGGGCCGCGTCGACTATCTCAAGCTCATGCCCATCACGTACGCGGTGATCCTGATCGGTGGCGCGTTCACGCTGCTGACCATCACCGCGGACGTTGTCAACCCGATCACGATCTTCTCAAGGTGAGTGTCTGAAGTGACCGCTGTCAGTCTCGGGATGCCTCCCGTACCGCCGCCGCCGCTCGCCCCGCGCCGGGCCAGCCGCCAGATCATGGTCGGCTCGGTGCCGGTCGGTGGGGGTGCCCCGGTCTCGGTGCAGTCGATGACCACCACGCTGACCGCCGACGTCAACACGACGCTCCAGCAGATCGCCGAGCTGACCGCGTCCGGCTGCCAGATCGTCCGGGTCGCCGTGCCGTCGCAGGACGACGTGGAGGCGCTGCCGGCGATCGCGAAGAAGTCACAGATCCCGGTCATCGCCGACATCCACTTCCAGCCGAAGTATGTCTTCGCCGCGATCGACGCCGGCTGCGCGGCGGTCCGGGTGAATCCGGGCAACATCCGGCAGTTCGACGACAAGGTCAAGGAGATCGCCAAGGCCGCCGGTGACGCGGGTGTGCCGATCCGGATCGGCGTCAACGCCGGCTCGCTGGACAAGCGGCTGCTGGCCAAGTACGGCAAGGCCACCGCCGAGGCGCTGGTCGAGTCGGCGCTCTGGGAGTGCTCGCTGTTCGAGGAGCACGGCTTCCGGGACATCAAGATTTCGGTCAAGCACAACGACCCGGTGGTGATGATCCGGGCGTACCGGCAGCTCGCCGAGAAGTGCGACTACCCGCTGCACCTGGGCGTGACCGAGGCCGGTCCGGCGTTCCAGGGCACCATCAAGTCGGCGGTGGCGTTCGGTGCGCTGCTGGCCGAGGGCATCGGCGACACCATCCGGGTCTCGCTCTCCGCCCCGCCGGTGGAGGAGATCAAGGTCGGCAATCAGATCCTGGAGTCGCTGGGCCTGCGGGAGCGGGGCCTGGAGATCGTCTCCTGCCCGTCCTGCGGGCGGGCCCAGGTCGACGTCTACAAGCTGGCTGAGGAGGTCACCGCCGGCCTGGAGGGGCTGCCGGTGCCGCTGCGCGTCGCCGTCATGGGCTGCGTGGTGAACGGCCCCGGCGAGGCCCGCGAGGCCGACCTGGGCGTCGCCTCCGGCAACGGCAAGGGCCAGATCTTCGTCAAGGGGCAGGTCATCAAGACCGTGCCCGAGTCGCAGATCGTGGAGACGCTGATCGAGGAGGCGCTGCGCCTCGCCGACGAGATGGGTGCGGAGATCCCCGAGGATCTCCGCGACCTGGTCCCCGGCGCCACCGTCACCGTGCACTGACCACGGACCCGGCACGACGTGCGGCTGTCCCCACCGGGGGCGGCCGCGCGCGTCGTTTCGGCTCGGGTCAGACCGGCGCCGCCGGTCTGGGCACGGCGGCGAACTCGGAGAGCGTGAACCACCGGGGCAGAGCCCGCCGGAACACCTGCGGGCCGGCAACCTCGACCGCGCCCCCGCGCAGCGCCGCCGGCCAGCTCAGGTCGCCCAGCCAGACCTGCACCAGGGCCCGCAGGTCGGCGTGCACCGTCACCGTCACGCCGTGGCCGGGGTCCACGTCGCAGACGTCGGCCTCCCCGCTGTTGATGATGAGCCACCAGTCCCGGATGTCGGCCGGCACGTCACGGAAGCGGAAGTGGACGACCGTCCGCTCCGGCGGGACGGCACGGTGGTCGACGTGGCGGTGCATGTCCCACAGCAGCAGCTTCGGGTCCAGGTCCGCGTCGCCCAGCTCGCCGATCCAGCGGACCCCCCACGCGCCGAGCGCCTCGAGCACCGGCCGCAGCTCCCGCCCCGCCTGGGTCGGGACGTACCGCACGTCGGCGCCGTCGACGTGCCGCTCGACGACGCCGGCCCGGACGAGCTGGTGCAGCCGCCGGGACAGCAGGGTGGGCGACATCCGGGGCAGGCCCCGGCGCAGCTCGTTGAACCGTTCGGACCCGCTCACCAGTTCCCGGACGACGAGCAGTGTCCAGCGCTCGTCGAGCAGTTCCATGGCTTTGGCGACCGGGCAGAACTGGTGGTAGGAGGCCCCCATGGTGGGGACGGTACGCCGCACCCGGCGGCCGGACCAGGAACCTGTCGGGACCGGTACACATCTCGTACTAGGTCGCCGGTTTCCCGCTGCCTACCGTCGAGCTCAGCGGACGAAGGTAGAGGAGCAATCATGATCGAGTCGATGGAGCGGGACCGGGCCGTGAAGGCCGGGCACCGGCAGATGTGGGCGCTCGGCAGCTACGCTGCGGTTGCCGCGGAGGTCATCCCCGAGCTGGGGGCGACCCTGGTGCAGGCGGCCGGCGTCGGCCCCGGCGACCGGGTGTTGGACGTGGCCGCCGGCACCGGCAACGCGGCCATCCCGGCGGCCCTGACCGGGGCCAGCGTGGTGGCCAGCGACCTGACCCCGGAGCTGCTGGAGATCGGGCGGGCGCTTGCCGCGGAGCGCGGCGCCCAACTGGAATGGGAGCCGGCCGACGCCGAGGCGCTCCCGTACGCCGACGGCGAGTTCGACGCGGTCCTGTCCTGCGTGGGCGTGATGTTCGCGCCCCGGCACCAGGCCGGTGCCGACGAACTGGTCCGGGTCTGCCGGCCGGGCGGCACGATCGGCCTGGTCAACTGGACGCCCGAGGGGTTCATCGGGCAGATGTTCGCCACGATGAAGCCGTACGCCCCACCGCCGCCGCCCGGCGCGCAGCCTCCGCCGCTCTGGGGCAGTGAGGAGCACGTCCGTGCGCTGTTCGGGGACCGGGTCACCGACGTCATCACCCGCCGTCAGACGGTCACGGTGGACCGCTTCACCAGCCCGGAGGCGTTCCGCGACTTCTTCAAGGCCTACTACGGGCCGACGATCGCGGTGTACCGGGCGATCGCCGGTGATCCTGAGCGGGTCGCCGCCCTGGATCAAGACCTCGCCGACCTGGCGCGGCGGCATGTCGAGGCCGGGGTGATGCGGTGGGAGTATCTGCTCGTCACGGCGCGCCGTCGCGGCTGACCGTGCGCCGGTGCCGGCAGGGAGGCCGATCTGGGCCGCCCTGCCGGGCGTACGGGGCAGTAGTTCACTCGGATTCGGCGAGGATGGCGTACAGCTTGCGGCGGGTCTCGTCGAGCACCTGGGCGGCGCGCTCCCGCTGGTCGTCGGTGCCGGTCAGCATCACCTGGCGCAGCGCGTGCATCGCCTGCGCACCCGCGTCGCGGATGTCGTGCCAGCTGTTAACGGTGGTCTCGGCGAACTCCGCCCAGGGCGGGGTCTGCGCCGCCGCGGCCGCCTCGGCACGCCCCTGCTCGGTGAGGGCGAACCGTTTCCGCCCGCCGTCGGAGTCCGGGGCGGCGGCGACGACGCCCTCGTCCTCCAGCAGCTGCAGCGTCGGGTAGATCGACCCGGGGCTGGGCCGCCAGGCCCCTCCGGTGCGGGAGTCGATCTCCTGGATCATCTCGTAGCCGTGCATCGGCCGCTCGGTGAGCAGGGCCAGCACCGCGCCGCGCACGTTGGGTCGGCGTCCGCGCCCACGGCCTCGTCCGCCCCGGCCGTGCCCGTGCCCGTGCGGGCCGGGCGGGAACGGCCAGGGGCCGGGCGGTACGGGCGGGAAGCCGAAGCCGCGCATCCGCTTCTCGTGCATTTCGTGCAGTCGTCGATGGAAACCCACCAGGCTCTCCCTCGTTCGCCTTATCGCTGATGGGTTGACGATATATCGGCAATGCATCAGCGACAACACTAATCACGAGACGGGCTGCAAACCGTACGTACGTCTTGCTAGGCTGTTCGGCGTGCGCCTGCTTCCCGAACCGGGTCCGGCCCGGACCCTCGCCCTCTCCACCCTGGTCAACACGGTCGGTCGAGGCACCTGGCTGACCGTCAGCGCGCTCTTCCTGACCCGGTCGGTGGGGCTGACCGTGGCGCAGGTCGGCGTCGGCCTCACCGTCACCGCGCTGGTCAGCCTCGTGGCCAGCACCCCGATGGGCTACCTCGCCGACCGGTACGGTCCACGCGGAATGCAGCTTGCCGCGCTGCTCGCCTCCGCCGCGTTCACCGCCGCCCTGGTGGCCGTCCGGTCGTTCCCGGCGTTCCTCGCGGTCGGCGTGCTGATGGCCGTCGCCGACGCGGTTACCCGGGGGGCCCGGGGCGCGCTGATCGCCGGGGCGGTCCCGCCCGACCAGCGGGTCCGGACCCGCGCCTGGCTGCGCGCGGTCACCAACGTGGGGATCTCCGTCGGGGCGGTGGCCGCCGGCCTCGGCATCGCTGCGGACACCCGGCCGGCGTACGTGGCGCTGATCGTGCTCGACGCGGTGACCTACCTGGGCGCGGCGGCGATCCTGCTTCGGCTGCCCGCGCTGCCGCCGGTGCCGGCGCCAACCCACGGCCCGCGCCTGATCGCGCTGCGGGACCGCCCGTTCCTCGCCTTCACCGTGCTGGACGGGCTGATGTCCATGCACTTCGGGCTGGTCAACATCGCCCTGCCGCTCTGGATCGCCGGCCACACCACCGCGCCGCGCTGGCTCGTCTCGGGCTGCATGCTGGTCAACACGGTGATGGTCGTGCTCTTCCAGGTCCGCGCCTCGCGGGGCACCGAGGAACTTTCCGGCGCCGCCCGGGCCGCCCGGCGGGCCGGCGCGGTGATCGCGGTCGCCTGCGTGCTCTTCGCGGCCAGCGGCGGGGTGCCCACCCCGTTCGCCGTCGCGCTGCTGCTGGCCGGGGCGCTGGTGCACGTGGTCGGGGAGCTGTGGCACGCGGCGGCCGGCTGGGGTGTCTCGTTCGGTCTCGCCCCCGCGCATGCCCAGGGTCAGTACCAGGGCGCGTACGGAATGGGCATGCAGCTCGGCTCGATGGTGGCACCGGTGGTGGTGACCACCCTGGCGGTCGGCTGGGGCGTACCCGGCTGGCTGTTGCTCGGTGTCCTGTTCCTCCTGCTCGGGGCGCTGGTGCCGCCCGTGGTGGCCTGGGCGGGCCGGAACCGGCCGGCCGAGGTGGCCGTCGAGCCGGTCCCGGCCGGCTGAGTCGCCGCTCGGCGACACGCGGCCCTGCGATCCCGGCCGGGGTCCCTAGGTCGGCCCGCGCGCCACGGGGTGCATCTGGCAGGCTGGAGTCGTGCTCACCGTGCCGGTACGCCAACTGGGGGAGTCGGAGCGGCGCGCGGTCGAACGGCTGCTCGACCTCGACCCCTTCGGCGGGGCGCAGGTCGCGGAGCGGGTGGCCGCCCGTGGGCTGGCATGGTGGCGGGCCGAGGGCCGGATCCTGGGCTACGGCGCCCGGCGCAACCTGGAGTCGATCTGCTGGCTGGGCGGCAACCTGACCCCGGTGCTCGCCACGGAGCCGGCAGTGGCCGCCTTCGCCGACCTGCTGAGCACCGAGGAGCGGCTCTGCTCCTCGATCGTCGGGCGGGCCGACGCGGTGCTCGGGCTCTGGGACCGCCTCTCCGCCTACTGGGGGCCGGCCCGGGACGTACGCCCCAACCAGCCGCTGCTGGCCACGGACGCCCTGCCCACCGTGGTGGCCGATCCAACGGTCCGGCGGGTGCGCGGCGGTGAGGTCGATCGGCTCTTCCCGGCGGCGGTGGCGATGTACACCGAGGAGGTCGGGGTCTCGCCGCTGGCCGAGGACGGCGGGCGCGGCTACCGGCGGCGGGTGGCCGACCTGGTCCGCGCCGGCCGGGCCTACGCCCGGTTCGCGGACGGCAAGGTGATCTTCAAGGCCGAGTTGGCGGTGGTGACCCGGCGGACCGCCCAGGTGCAGGGGGTCTGGGTGGCGCCCGAGTGGCGGGGGCGGGGGATCGCGACCGCGGCGATGGCGGCGGTGGTGCGCGACGCCCTGATCCGGGTCGCCCCGACGGTCAGCCTCTACGTCAACGACTTCAACCTGCCCGCCCGGCGGGTCTACGAGCGCTGCGGCTTCCGCCCGGTCGGCACCCTCGCCACCGTCCTCTTCTGAAGCACTCGGCATCGGTCGCCCAGAGGTGAACCGCGCGAAAATGGTTTGAGCCGTCGCGGCCGGACCGGAAGGCTGGGGGTACCGCCCCCATGCCGACCCGAGTCCGGAGGACCATCCATGCGCCTGCTCCGCGATCTCTGGGCCACCGCGCCGCGTCGGATGGTGGTCGTGGTCCTGCTCATCATGCTCGCCGCCGGTGGTCAGGCGGCCGCCTCGGCGCTGGCCGGCCCGGTGCTGGTGCACCGGTCGAGCGGCTGGTTCATCGCCCTGGCCGTGGCGCTGGTCGCGGTCGTGGTCAGCGACCTGATCATCGGGCTGCTGATGGCTGGGCTCACCGCCGACTGGTCCGCCGACGTACGCCGCCGGCTGTGTCGGGTGGCGCTCGGCCAGGACCTGCCCAGCCTGGAGGCCACCCCGGTCGGTGAGCTGCTCGACCGGATCGACAACGACGTCTACCAGGTCGCCGCCGAGTTGCGAAACACCGGCGTACGGCTGGCCCAGGGGCTCGCCGTCTGCCTGCTCGCCACGGTCAGCGCGCTGTTCGTCTGGTGGCCGGCCGGCGTCGGCATGGTCGTGCTGATCCTGCTGCTCTGCGTGGTGTTGCGGAAGCCCACCGCCCGGATCGCCCCGGCCCGGATGGCTGAGGAGGAGGCCTGGTCCGACCTGGCCGCGGTGATGGAGGAGGCGGTGCACGGCCAGGACGACGTGCGGACCAGCCTGGCTCGGCCGTACGTGCTGCGGCTGTACGCGCGGCGGGCCGCCGAGGTGATCTCCCGGGGCGGCCGGGTGTTCCGGATGTCCGCCCGGGTCAGCGCAGTCGCCGCCGGCGGCATCCGGGTCGGCATCGCCGCCGTGGTCCTCGCCGGGGCGTGGGCGCTGCACACCGGCCGGGTGGACGCCGCCCGGCTCACCGCGATCTGGCTGCTCGCCCTCGCCTTCGGCGCGACCGTGGAACACATCGCCCGCTGGGTGCCGCACCTGCAGTACGCGCTCGGCGCCTGGGCCCGGGTGCAGCTGCTCTCCGCCGCCCGACAGGAACCCGCCGGCGGGGCCGCGCCGGTTGACGGGGACCTCACCGTCCGCGGGCTCACCTTCCGCTATCCCGCCGTCGGGGACGACCGGGGGCCGGCGCTGCGCGACATCCGGCTCACCTTCGCCCGGGGCCGGTCGTACGCCCTGGTCGGGCGGACCGGGTCGGGCAAGTCGACGCTGGTCAAGGTGCTCACCCGGGCTGTGGACGTGCCGCGCGGCACCGTCTTCCTCGGCGACGCCGACCTGCTCGACCTGGACGTCGAGGCGCTGCGCCGATGGATCGCGGTGGTTCCGCAGCGTACCGAGATCCTCGCCGGCACCCTGGCCGAGAACGTCGCGCTCTTCGACCCCGCCCTCCTCGACGACGCCACCCGGGCGCTGGAGGAGTTGGGCCTGGCCGGCTGGATCGCCGAGCTGCCCGACGGGGTGCACACGAAGCTGGGCGAGGGCGGGTACGTGCTCTCCGCCGGGCAGGAGCAGCTCGTGGCGTTCGCCCGGATCCTGGTCCGGGACCCGCATGTGGTGATCCTCGACGAGGCCACCGCCCGGCTCGACCCGGTGACCGAGACCCGGGTACGTGAGGCCACCGAGCGGCTGCTCACCGACCGGATCGGCATCGTCATCGCGCACCGGCTCTCCTCGGTGCGCCGCTGCGACGAGGTCGTGGTGATGGCCGACGGCGCGGTGCTGGAGGCCGGCCCGCTGCGCGAGTCGGCCCGCTTCGCCGAGCTGCTCGCCAGCAGCCACGCCAGCGCGTACGCCGGGGTCGGTGGTCGGCGGGCCGGGGTGGAGCTGCTGGACGGTCCGGGCGAGGACGCGTGGCCCGACGAGCCGGCGGAACGGGCCGCGCCGGTCGCCGTCCCACGCCAGGTCGCCGTGCCGCGCACCGACCCGCCGCCGGCACCCGCCGCGCCGCCCGCGCGCACCCTGCGGGAGATCCTCCGGCTAGGCATCAATGACCCACGGTACGGGCTGGTCTCCGTCGGGCTGTTCATCGTGATGACGCTGCTCGGGCTGGACGGCTCGGTGCTGCCGTGGCTCTGGGCCGAGGTGGTCGGCGGCGGAGACCCGTGGCTGCCGGCGCTCGGTATCGTCGCCGCGTTGCTGGTCGTGCTGCCGCTGCCGTACCTGACCAACCTCTGGTTCCCGCAGTGGTGGATCCGGCAGATGCTGAAAATCAGCCTGCGTCTGGTGCACGGTCAGACCGGGGCCCGTCGGGTCAGCAGGCACACCCCCGCCGAGGTGGTGGCCCAGGGCGGGGACACCGAACGGGTGGTGCAGCTCGCCGACAACCTGATGGACCAGTTCATTTCGCTGGCCATCCTGATCACCATGACCCTGGTGACCGGCAGCTTCGTACCGGCGCTGTTCTTCCTCGGCACCATGGTGCTCTCCGGGTTGGCGGCCACGCTGTTCGCGCCCCGTCTGGAACGCAGCGCCAGGGGCACCGTCAAGGCCCGGGCCGCCTTCGCCACCGCGCTGGTCTCCTCGCTCTCCTCCGCCCGTACGGTGAAGCTCGCCGGCGCCACCCGGCCGGTGCTGGACCACCTCGCGGCGCTGGACACCGTCCGCAGCGATCGGCAGCGGCGGGAGATCGCCATGCAGGTGTGGGCGCGGTCCACTCCGTCGATGGCCAGCGGGTTGCTGCCGATCGGGGCGTGGGCGCTCTACCTGTCCGGCGGGCTCTCCGCCGGGGCCACCCTGGTGGCGGTCGCCACACTCGGTGCGGCCCGCTGGTTCGCGTGGACCACCGCGTCTCTGGTCTCGCAGTACCCGTCGGCGCGGGTGTGGACCCGGCGGACCGTGGCGATGACCGGGGTCGCCGGCTACTCGGCGGAGGTGCCGGGGGTGGACCTGGCCGCGGGGACCGCCCCGGCGCCGGAGCCGCCGCCCCGGCACCCGCTGCGCCGGCTGGAGCTGACCGGGTTCGGCGCGCTGCACTCCGACGGCATCCTCGCCGTACGCGATGTCGATCTCACGGTCGAGCGCGGGCAGCTGGTGCTGGTGGTCGGGCCGGTCGGCTCGGGCAAGTCGTCGCTGCTGCGGGCCCTCGCCGGGATCGTGCACCACACCGGCACGCTGCGTTGGAACGGCGAGGCGATCACCGAGCCGGAGCTGTTCCTCCGCCCCAACCAGGTCGGGTACGTCGGGCAGTTGCCCCGGGTGCTCTCCGGCACGGTGGCCGACAACATCGCGCTCGGGCATCAGGTGGACGCCGCCGGTGCGGTGTCGACCGCCCAGCTCGACCACGATCTGGCCGCCGCGGGAGGTGGGCTCGGGCTGCTCATCGGGCACAAGGGCACCCGGCTGTCCGGCGGGCAGCTCCAGCGGCTGGCGCTGGCCCGGGCGTTGGCGCCGCGTACCGAGCTGCTCGTCGCCGACGACGTGTCGTCCGCGCTGGACGTCACCACCGAGCTGGCGCTCTGGGCGGCGTTGCGGGAGCACGGGGTGACGGTGGTCGGGTCGACCTCCAAACGCGCCGCCCTGGTCCGCGCCGACCATGTGGTGGTCCTGGTCGACGGCGCGGTGGCCGCCCAGGGCCCCTGGCACGACCTGGAACCCAACTGGAGCCACCTGGCCGGCTGATCAGACTTGATCCATGCGGCCTCGCTCCGGTGATCATGAGGTTGGCTGGACAGAAAGGGGGATCGTCCCGCCAACCTCATGATCGACCGGAACCGGCGGGCGGTCAGAAGGCGCGGGCGTACTGGTGGGGCCAGTGCGGGGTGGCGGCTAGTTTGGTGGCGGCGCGGCGGGGCCAGTACGGGTCGCGGAGCAGCTCGCGGCCGAGGAGCACCAGGTCGGCCTCGCCGTCGGCGACGATCTGCTCGGCCTGCTCCGGCTCGACGATCAGGCCGACCGCGCCGGTCGGCACGCCCGTTTCGCGGCGGATCCGGGCAGCCAGCGGCACCTGGTAGCCGGGGCCGATCGGGATGCTCGCGCCGGCCGAGGCGCCGCCGGAGGAGGCGTCCACCAGGTCGACGCCCGTGGCGGCCAGCTCGCCGGCGAGCACCACGCTGTCCTCGACGGTCCAGCCGCCGTCCACCCAGTCGGTGGCGGAGATCCGGGTGAGCACCGGCACGGAGTCGCCGACCGCGGCGCGGACGGCCCGGGCCACCTCCAGGGTGAGCCGCATCCGGCCGGCCCGGTCGCTGCCGTAGCGGTCGGTGCGGCGGTTGGTCAGCGGCGAGAGGAACTCGTGCAGCAGGTAGCCGTGCGCGGCGTGGATCTCCACCGCGCCGAAGCCGGCGTCGAGTGCCCGCTCGGCGGCGACGGCGAACGCCTCGACCACCGTGCCGATCCCCGCCTCGTCCAGCGCCGTCGGCCGCCGGTAGCCGGGAAGGAACGGCTCGCCACCGGGGCCGACCGGCGTCCAACCGCCCTCGGCGTCCGGCACGCCGCCCCGGCGCCCGGCCCACGGCCGGTACGTCGACGCCTTGAACCCGGCGTGCGCCAGCTGCACGGCCGGCACCGCACCCTGGTCGGCGACGAACGCGGTGATCGGCCGCCACGCGTCGACGTGCGCGCCGGACCAGAGCCCGGTGTCCTGCGGGCTGATCCGCCCCTCGGGTACCACCGCGGTGGCCTCGGTGATGATCAGCCCGGCGCCGCCGACCGCCCGGGAGCCGAGGTGGACCCGGTGCCAGTCGGTGGGCAGGCCGTCCGGGCCGGCGCTGTACTGGCACATCGGCGCCAGGGCGATCCGGTTGGGCAGGGTGACGCCGCGCAGGGCGAGCGGGGTGAACAGGGCACTCATGCCGTCATTCTTCAATCTCAAGCTCAGGCGGGGACCGGAGCGAGGCGCTCGGCCTCGTCCGCGTCCACCAGGTCGTGCTTGCCGGCCGAGTCGTACCTCGCCCGGTCGAGGGTGCCCTCGCGGGCGGCGACGATGGTCGGCACGAGCGCCTGGCCGGCCACGTTGGTGGCGGTACGGATCATGTCGAGGATCGGGTCGATCGCCAGCAGCAGGCCGGCGCCGGCCAGCGGCAGGCCCAGCGTGCTCAGGGTCAGGGTGAGCATCACGATCGCGCCGGTCAGACCGGCGGTGGCCGCCGAGCCGACCACCGAGACGAAGGCGATCAGTAGGTAGTCGGTGACGCCCAGGTGCACCCCGAAGACCTGCGCCACGAAGATCGCCGCCAGGGCCGGGTAGACGGCGGCGCAGCCGTCCATCTTCGTGGTGGCGCCGAACGGCACCGCGAAGGAGGCATACTCGCGGGGGACGCCGAGCCGTTCGACGGACCGCTGGGTCACCGGCATGGTGCCCACTGAGGAACGGGAGACGAAGGCCAGCTCGATGGCGGGCCAGGCACCGGCGAAGAAGCGCAGCGGGTTGAGCCGGCCGGCGGTCACCAGCAGCAGCGGGTAGACGACGAAGAGCACGATCGCGCAGCCGACGTAGACGGCGGTGGTGAACCGGGCGAGCGGGGCCAGCAGGTCCCAGCCGTACGAGGCGACGGCGTTGCCGATCAGGCCGAGCGTGCCGAGCGGGGCGAGTCGGATGACCCACCAGAGCGCCTTCTGCACGATGGCCAGCAGCGAACGGTTGAGCGCCACGAACGGCTCGGCGGCGTCGCCGATCAGCATGGCGGCGGCGCCCACCACCAGGGCGAGGAAGACGATCTGGAGGACGTTGCCCTCGACGAACGCGCCGACCGGGTTGGTCGGCACGATGCCGGTGAGGAAGTCGGTCCAGGAGCCGGTCCGCTTCGGCGCGGCGGCGCCGGCCACGTCGAGCGTGACGCCCTTACCGGGGTCGGTGAGCAGGCCGAGGCCGATGCCGATGCCCACCGCGATCAGCGCGGTGATGCCGAACCAGAGCAGCGTCTTCAGCGCGAGCCGGGCGGCGTTGGCCACGCCGCGCAGGCTGACCACGCTCACCACGATGGCGGTGAAGACCAGCGGCGGCACGGCCAGCTTGAGGAGCTGGACGAAGAGGTGACCGACGGTGTCGAGGGTGGTGGTCAGCCAGGCGAGGTCGCCGGTACGGGCGAGGAAGCCGAGCGCTACGCCGAGCACGAGGCCGAGCAGGATCTGCAGCGAGAAGGGAAACTTGCGCAGGGCGGAAGCCATGGGGATGCGTCCAAGTCTGGTGAAGGGTGAACGGGCAGCGTCAGGAGAGGGGCTGCGCCGGACAGGTGCCGCTGGCCTGCCGTCGGAGGTCGACGTACAGGCGGACGGTGAGATTCCAGACGTTGGTCATATCCCGCTGAGGCTACTCCCACCAGCCGCGCAGTTGGGATGATCGATTGCCGTGACGCTCCTTACAAGCGTGGTTAACAGGGGCCCCTGCTCTACCGCAGGCGTTAACAGGGGGCCCCTCCTTACCTCCGGGTCAGGCCCAGGGCGGCGGCGGTGGTCAGGCCCCAGGCGGCGGCGATCGCCAGCAGCACCCGCTCCAGCACCCCCACCACGCTGCCGCGGCCGACCGTCAGCATCGCCAGCGCGATCGCCGCGGAGAGCGGCAGGGACAACGCGGCACCGATCCCGGAGATCCGGCGTAGGCGCCGGCCCGCCGCCGGGGAGAGGGCCAGGGCCAGCATCGCGAAGACCACCGCGGCGGTGGCCGCCACGCTCGCGCCGCCGTGCACCAGGTCGGCCACGGTGGCCGCCTGGAACGGTGGCAGTGGGCAGCCGGCGGTGCACGTCACCGCGCCGGAGAGCACCGTGCCGGCCGCGCCGCCGGTCAGCAGCGCCGCCGCCGTACGCAGCGCCGCGGGCAGCGCCACCGCGAGCAGCAGCAGCGCCGCCGCCAGGGCGAAAACCCCGATCCGGTACGCCCCGGCGTACGCGCTGTCGGTGACGCCGGCCTCGCTGACGTACCCGGTCAGGCCCGGGCCGGGACCGGCGACCACGGCGACCGTCACCGCGGCCGTGCCGGCCACCACGCAGCCGGCGGCGGCCGACGCCGCGGCGGCCCGGACGACGCCTGGCTCAGGCACGCCCGTGCGGCGTGGTCCAGCCGCTCAGGTCCGGACCGAGCGGCACGATCCGGGTCGGGTTGATCATCTCGTGGGTGGCGTAGTAGTGCCGCTTGATGTGGTCGAAGTCGACCGTGTCGCCGAAGCCGGGGGTCTGGAACAGGTCCCGGGCGTACGCCCAGAGCACCGGCATCTCGGTGAGTTTCTGCCGGTTGCACTTGAAGTGCCCGTGGTAGGCCACGTCGAAGCGGACCAGCGTGGTGAACAGCCGCACGTCCGCCTCGGTGATCGTGTCGCCCATCAGGTAACGCCGCCCGGCCAGCCGCTCCGACAGCGCGTCCAGCCGGGCGAAGAGCGCCGTGTACGCCTCGTCGTACGCCGACTGGGAGGTGGCGAAGCCGCACCGGTAGACCCCGTTGTTGACGTCCCGGTGGATCTCCGCCATCAACGCGTCCATCTCCGGGCGCAGCTCGACCGGGTAGAGGTCCGGTGCGCCCGGCTTGTGGAACCGCCGCCACTCGGTGATCAGATCCAGGGTGAGCTGCGGATAGTCGTTGGTCACGACCTTGCCGGACCGGGTGTCGACCAGCGCTGGCACGGTCACCCGCCCGGAGTAGTCCGGGTCGGTCGACAGGTACGCCTCGGAGAGGAAGCCGATGCCGAGCACCGGGTCGAACCCGTCCTGGTCGAGGCTGAACCGCCAGCCGCGCTCGTCCCGGATCGGGTCGACGGTGCCCAGCGAGATCACGTCCTCCAGGCCGAGCAGGCCGCGTACGATCCGGGCCCGGTGCGCCCACGGGCAGGCCCGGCACCAGATCAACCGGTACCGGCCGGCCTCCAACGGCCAGCGGTCCTGGTCGTCGGGGCCACCGCCCTCCGGCGAGGTCGAGTGCGGGGTGACCCGCCCGGTGAACCGGTTGGGCTGGCGGACGAACGCCCCGCCGCCGGCGGTCTCTGCGCTGAACTGGGCCCGAGCCATGCCGCCAACCTATCCGTTCCCGGCGTGGTTATCCTGGCGCCGGGCGTCCCCGTGGTCCGGCGGGCGTCGCCGACCCCTTCCTCATCCCCCGGAGGACGTGCGCCAATGACCGTCGCATATCTCGTGGCCGGAGTTCGCACCCCGATCGGCCGCTACGCCGGCGCCCTCGCCGGGGTACGCCCCGACGACCTGGCCGCGTACGTGATCCGCGAACTGGTCACCCGCCACCCCTCGGTCGACTGGGCGCGCACCGACGACGTGATTCTCGGCTGCGCCAACCAGGCCGGTGAGGACAACCGCAACGTGGCCCGGATGGCGGCGCTGCTCGGCGGGCTGCCCGAGGAGGTCCCCGGCACCACGGTCAACCGGCTCTGCGGCTCCGGCCTGGACGCCCTCGCCCTCGCCGCCCGGTCGATCGTGGCCGGGGACGCCGACCTGCTGGTGGCCGGCGGGGTGGAGAGCATGAGCCGGGCACCTTTCGTCATGCCGAAGGCGACCAGCGCGTTCTCGCGTACCGCCGAGGTGTACGACACCACCATCGGCTGGCGGCTGGTCAACCCGCTCATGGAGAAGGGTTGGGGCATCGACTCGATGCCGGAGACGGCGGAGAACGTCGCCGCCGATTTCGGCGTCGACCGCGCGGCGCAGGACGAGTTCGCGTACCGCTCGCAGCAGCGCACCGCCAAGGCGCAGGCCGACGGTCGGCTGGCCGAGGAGATCGTGCCGATCACCGTGCCGGCCGGCCGCCGGGAGACGAAGCTGGTTGAGGTCGACGAGCATCCTCGGGAAACGTCGCTGGAAAAGCTGGCCGCGCTGCCCACCCCGTTCCGCGCGGGCGGCACGGTGACCGCCGGCAACTCCTCCGGCGTCAACGACGGCGCGGTGGCGCTGCTGGTCGCCTCCGAGGCCGCTGTCGCCCGCTACGGACTCACCCCGCTGGCCCGGGTACGCGGCGCGGCGGCGGCCGGCGTGCCGCCGCGGATCATGGGCATCGGCCCGGTTCCGGCCACCCGCAAGCTGCTCGACCGGCACGGCCTCGACCTGGCCGACCTCGACGTGATCGAGCTGAACGAGGCGTTCGCCGCCCAGTCCGTGGCGGTGCTGCGCGAGCTGGGGCTGCCCGAGGACGCCGAGCACGTCAACCCGAACGGCGGCGCGATCGCCCTCGGCCACCCGCTCGGCGCCAGCGGCGCCCGGCTGGCGCTCACCGCCGCGCTGGAGCTGCGCCGCCGCGGCGGCCGGCGAGCCCTGGCGACGATGTGCATCGGCGTCGGCCAGGGCATCTCCCTCCTGCTGGAAGCGTAAGGAAGGGCCCCCTATTAACGCCTCCGGTAGAGAAGGGTCCCCTTCTCACCGGGCGGGTGGGGGTGCGACGGCGCGGGCGTCCGAGGGTACGGCGAGTCGCCGTACATCAGTGAGAGAGAGGTGGACGCCGCGCGCCGCCGCGGACCGGGCGTGCCGAGCGCCCGGGGGTGGCCCGTCGCGATCGGGCCTGGTCACGGGCTCAAGGATGCCTGCGTACGGACCCGCGCGGCAACGCAATTAGCCATGCCGGGGCCAGGCCCACACATCAACACGCTTGGCTGCTTGACCGTAGCTATTCCTAGGGGGAATAGCGTGCGGCATGTCAACGACCCATGCCCTGCCTGGTCGGGACGTACGCCATGCGGACCTCCACCGCCACGGCCACCGCAAGCTGGGGCCGGCAGGTCTGCGTCGGGACGCCGGCCCAGTGCGGCAGTGACACCGCCTACGAGTTCATGGAACACCGCGAAGGTGCCACGTACACCTTCCAGGTCCCGGTGCCGTGGGGCGAGATCGGGGCGATCGCGTCGGTTGCCCTGCTGGCCGTGCTCCTGGTGATCGCGGCGAGCGTGCTCCTGCAACGCTCCAGCACCAACCCCTCGGAACTGCGCGCGGATTGACGGGCGACGTCGTGATCGCCGGCTGGCGGCTACAGTGCCCGGATGCCGATCGTGGAGATCTCCGATTTGGTCATTCGGCATGACCCGGCCACGGGGGCGAGGCTGCCGGTGCGCCGGGACGAGGTGCTCTCCGCGTTGCGTACGGCTGGTGATCGGCGTGGCGCCCGGATCGCCGCCGCGCTGCCGCACCACGACGGCATGCTCGATGAGAATGCGGTCGAACGGCTGCTGGTGCGTACACACACCGAGCTGCAGCGGCTCAACGAGGAGCTGCGAATCGCCGAGCAGTTGGCGGAGCTGCTGGGCCCGCTGCTGACCGCGGTAGCCCGCGACGGTGAGCGGCCACTGGTGGTCGACGTCGGCTGCGGCATCGGGTACGCCATCCGGTGGCTCGCGGTCAGCGGCGTACTCGGCGACGTGGAACTCTGCGGCGTCGACCTCAACGCCGCGCTCGTCGCCGAGGCCAACAGGCTGGCCGCGGCCGAAGGGCTGTCGTGCCAGTTCGTGCACGGCGACGCGTTCGCCCTGCCCGGCCCTGCCACGGTGTACATCTCCACCGGCGTGCTGCATCACCTGCGCGGTGG
This sequence comes from Micromonospora sp. NPDC006766, assembly GCF_040636055.1. NCBI lineage: Bacteria > Bacillati > Actinomycetota > Actinomycetes > Micromonosporales > Micromonosporaceae > Micromonospora > Micromonospora sp. NPDC006766. The sequence continues at coordinate 108,509 of NZ_JBEYIX010000015.1, forward strand.
GGACCTCGGCGCGTTCTTCCGCGCGCAGGCCGAGGCCGGTGCCCAGGCGTACTGTCATTTCGACATCGCCGCCACCCGGCTGGCGCCGCTGGGCGCGTGGGTGTTCCACCGGGCGCGGATGCGCGAGCCGCTGGGTCGCCACGACGGTGTCGCGTCGGCCCGGCGCGCCCATGCGGATCACGAACTGATCGCCGCGGCAAGGTCGGCACCCAACCTCGTACCGCTGCTCTATCGACCGCTGCGCCACAGCAACCCGTTCTGCGCATCGATCCGACCCGTTATCGGGGTACGTCCGCAGTACGTGTCGGCGCTGCGAAACGCGCTCGGCCCGTCCGCGCGTCACCTCGTCACCGAGAGCCGATCCACGCGCCGACCATGGTGAGCGCCTCGATCGTCGTACCGGGGGTCCTCGCGTCGATCGCGCTGGTCGACGGCGTGCTGGCGGGGTTCCGCGCGGCCACCGGGCGCAACGGGCTCATCCGCAAACGCGGCTACTACCTGGTCGCGATGCGGCGTGGACTGGTCGCCGGTGGGGCCGTACTCGGCTGCCTGGCCCTCGTCCTCGCCGTCGTTTTGGCCACCGCGCCCGACCCGGCCACCCGGTACGGCGATCTCACCCACGCCGGCATCACCATGCTGTGGTTCATCGGACCCTATGCGTCCGTCGTGGTGGCGTCCCTTATCGGGTACGCGGTGCTGCCCCGACGCCCGGCGACGTTCCTCATCCTGCTCGGGCTGGGCCCGTTGACGCTCATCCGTCCCTGGGTGACCATCGCCGCCGGTCTCACCGCGGCCTGGACGGCACCCAACCTGCCGACTGCGGCCTGCGCCGTCCTGGCCGCAACCGGCGCGCTCGCTGTCGAACCGTGGGTGCACCGCCGCTGGTACGCCGAACCCGCATGACCTCAGCGGCGGCATTGTCACCGGCGCTGCGGTACCCCGGCCGCAGGCCGGTGACGAGCGCTTCGCGGCTAGATAGTGAACGGCTAGGCCCTGGCGGGTGGGACCAATGTGTAATCTGTCGGCCGTGGCGCGGAACAATCGTCAGGTTTTCCGGTACCAGGTGAACTTTGGCGGCGGCGAGCGAGACGTCATATCGCTACTCGAGCCCGACTGGGTGTTTCGGTGCGGACTGAACCCGGAGGCGGTCATGGCGGTCGTGTGTGAGGGCGCGGACCGGGACATTCTGGCACCCACCGACGTTCAGGAGAACGGCCCATTCCTTCGCCTATTATCGAGGGTCATCTTCGAGAACATTGACCAGTGCGCCTCACTTCGACGAGAGGCCGAGATCCAGGGCAGCGGCCACGTCTTTCTACTCGACGAGCGAACGCCTGATCCCGGAGGACGAGTTAACCCGGTCGACATCATCGGTGCGATTGAAGTCATTAACGGCAAGCCGATTGCCGGCTCCTACCAGCACAATCCACGCCACCGGCTGTTCACAGCGGCCGGTTGGTTCCGGCTGCCGAGTGAGATTGAGGCGGCGCTAATCAGCCGGCTACGCGCCCGAGCCGAAGGCTAGCCGGCGTCAGGAGGACGCACTGTTCCCGGCATAACTTCGCGGCAGTCGAGGATGCCGGCGGAGAGGGCGAACCCATCATTAGGTGCTGGTTGCACCCGTGACCAGAGCCGTCTGGGTGCGTCGCAGGAGACTCACGATTCGCGGGACAAGAAGGTGACATCCGAGCTGTCGTTGATCGGTCGTCGGATGGTCGCTGGATGCAGCACGCTAGCTCTATGAACCTTCCGGCTGCGTTCCTCGCTAACCCACCGCTGAGCCCGGCAGTGGCTGCCGCCTACGAAGCCGATGTCACCTCCGACGGCTACGTCAACAACCTCACTCGGGTCTGGTGCTGGCGTCCTGATGTGCTGGCGTCCTTCCAGGCCCTGCGTGCTGATCTCCTGGCCGGGTCGGGCCTGTCGCCGAGGGAAGTAGCCGTGATGGTGGTCGCCACCGCCGCTGCCCGTGGCGATGCTTACTGTGCGCTGGCGTGGGGATCCAGGCTGGCCGAACTCAGCGACGAGGCCACCGCCGCAAGAGTGCTGCAAGGCGTTGATAGTGACCTGCCCGAGCGGGAGGCCGCACTCGCCGGCTGGTCCCGCCAAGTTGTCCAGGATCCGAATGCCACAACCGAGGCCCACGTGGACCGTTTACGCGACGCGGGCCTCAACGACCAGGAGATCTTTGAGGCGACGACCTGGATCGCGTTCCGTCTGGCCTTCTCCACAATCAACGATGCGCTGGGAGCACGGCCCGACCCGCAACTTGCTGAGAAGGCGCCGCGGCGCGTCCGAGAAACCGTCACCTACGGACGCCAAGGCTAGGCGCATCCAACCTTGGCCCCACCAACAGCGGCGCTGCTTGACCCTCGCACTGTCAGCGGCTAGAAGCGGATGCACTGTCAGGCCGACATCGCGTTCTTGGTTACGGAACGTTGCGGAGGGTGCTCGTCTCGTAGATCTCGCCGGGTCCTTCGGTTTGTTCAGCCCAAGTAGCGGAGACAGTTCCTGGGCCTGCGGGCGAGAAGGTCCTCCAGCTCGAGGCAGGAGGACCTTCTGGAGTGTGGTGCGGGTCAGGCAACGGGGCCGATCTGCTTCCCCCCTCGAAGACCACGGCGCTGAGCAACGGGGACGGTCGCGTCGCAGGACGGCCTGCCGATCAAGCCGCGACGCAACCAGTTCGTCGACCTCGCTGGGCGCCAGGGCCCCGCCCGCGAGCGTCGCCCGCGCATATTGCTCAATTTGGAGGAGTCCGGGTATCCGCGTGTGCTCGAACCAGCGCAGTGTGACCGCCTCGCGTTCCCAGTCGACCCACTCGCGAAGCCAATACGGCTCGCGTCGCTTCAGGACATCGGGCCATAGGTCCCCAACGTCCCGGCCAAGGAGCGCGGCCACCTTTGCGCGTCGACGAGGTTGCGGTATGCGTCCCGGCGAGATCCAACGCGCTGCCGTCTACACCCGTCTGAGCTGCCAGACTTTCGGTGGTCTCGCCGGCTTCGGCCATGGCCGCTTGAAGTGCGTGGTTCATCCTGCCTCCAAGGAGGATGTCCTGCACGTCCCCTGAGAATAGATGAACGTCGTGTACTGATCCCGTCGCGCTGGGCAGCGTGTTACTCACGCGGGCCCGCTCGGCGCAGTTGAGCAGCTGGGCGGGCTCCTGCTCGGGGCCGTCCCGTACCCGTCCGCGGGGCGGGCCCCCTCCAAGAAACGAGGAGGCCGATGTGCGTTTCCGTTGGTTCCGGTGCCGTACCAGGGAACTGCCGACGTTGCCAAAGCGCGAGCCGACGGGTGTTCCCCACGCTCCAGCCCGGCTGCCCGGGTCGGTTGACGCCAGCGCAGGAGTGGCGGGCGAACAGGGGTCGCTGGTGACCGACCTCGGTGGCGTGGTCACCGTCGCCGGGCATGTCGGCCGTCGCCCGACGTGGGACTGCGTACGCTGCGGTGATCCCTGGCCCTGCCTGGCGCTCCGGCGGATCCCCCGGGAGCGGCTTGACTTGGCGGTGTTGATCCCGGCCGTGTCGGCCGTCCTCGGAAGCGCGATCCGGGACCTGCGCGGACGCCCCGAGGGTCCGGAGCCGCCCGAGATCGTGCAGCGGTTCCTGTGGTTCATGCCGCTGACCGACGAGGAAGCCCGCGCCATCGCCGTACGGATGCGGTGATGGGTCGCCGGGTGATCCCGCACGTTCCGATGCGCCCGCTCTGGCGGTGTCGGAGCTGCGGCGCGGCGTGGCCCTGCCAGCCGGCTCGGTTGTCGCTGCTCGTCGAGTATCGGGGGAATCGGACCGCGCTGTTGGTCTACCTCGCCGGGCTGATGGCCGAGGCCCGGGAACAGCTTGCCCAGCTCAACCCGGACCTGCACCACCGTTTCATCGCCTGGGCGCGGGCGCGCGACTGACAGAGCGTGACGGGTGACCGGGCAGGGGTCGGCCCGCTCCGACGGGCCGACAGGCCGCCCATGGTCATGCCCTGTACGAGGCGTACGAGTTGTACGATTCGGGTATGAGTGAACCGGCAGCCGAACTTCCGATCTCCGACGCCCGCGACAGCCTCGCGGACGTCGTCTCCCGCGCTCACTACGCCGGACGGATCACCTACGTCACCCGCCGCGGGCAACGCCTGGCCGCCATCGTGCCGGCCGAGGTGGCCGAGGCGGTTGAGCGGGCCGAGGACGCCGCCGACGTCGCCGCCGCCCGCGAGGCGCTGGGCCGCATCGACGCTGGCGACACCCCGATATCGCTGACCGAACTGCGCAACGAGCTCGGCCTGTGACCAGCCCGACGCCACCGGCGTACACCGTCCAGGTCGACCGCGCCGCCGCCAAGCTGCTGGGCAAGCTGGACCGGCCCTTGCAGGCCCGCCTCGTCGCCGCTATCGCCGGCCTGGCCGCCGAGCCCCGCCCAGTCGGCGTCAAAGCCCTGACCGGGCACCCCGGCCTGCTGCGCATCCGCGTCGGTGCCTACCGAATCGTCTACACCGTTCGCGACCACGAGCTGATCGTCCTCGTGGTCCACCTCGGCCACCGCAGCGATGTCTATGACATCCTCTGAGCCGTTTGCCGATCAAGCGCTCGCCCAGCTGTCGGAGCAGCCCCGTGACGGGGGTCACGTCAGTCGGCGGCGATAGGCTTGTGGTCATGACCGTCCGTGCGCCGCTGACCCCAGGCACGCTCTCCCCGTGGCGGGCGGTTCCCGCCCACATCCCGCGCCCCGAGTACGTGGGCAAGAAGCGCCCTCAGGAGTGGCGCGGTGGGCACGTGCAGACCCCAGAGACCATCGAGAAGATGCGGATCGCCGGCCGGATCGCCGCCCAGGCCACCCAGCTCGCCGGCGAGCACTGCAAGCCGGGGGTGACCACCGACGAGATCGACAAGGTGGTCCACGAGTTCCTCTGCGACCACGACGCCTACCCGTCGACGCTGGGCTACAAGGGCTTCCCGAAGTCCTGCTGCACCAGCCTCAACGAGGTGATCTGCCACGGCATCCCGGACACGACGGTGCTCCAGGACGGCGACATCATCAACGTCGACGTCACCGCGTACATCGGCGGGGTGCACGGCGACACCGACGCCACCTTCTGCGTGGGCGAGGTGAGCGAGGAGGCCCGCCTGCTCGTCGAGCGGACCCACATGGCGATGATGCGCGGCATCAAGGCGGTTGCCCCGGGCCGGCAGATCAACGTGATCGGCCGGGTCATCGAGTCGTACGCCAAGCGGTTCGGCTACGGGGTGGTCCGCGACTTCACCGGCCACGGCATCGGCGAGTCCTTCCACAGCGGCCTCTACGTGCCGCACTACGACAGCCCGCGCCCCACCGACGTGATGGAACCGGGCATGACCTTCACCATCGAGCCGATGATCACCCTCGGCACCTACCAGTACGACATGTGGGACGACGGCTGGACGGTGGTGACCAAGGACCGTAAGTGGACGGCCCAGTTCGAGCACACCATCGTCGTGACCGACGACGGCTACGAGATCCTGACCCTGCCGTGACCGACACCCCGGCCGCGCTGCGCGAGCACCACCACGCGGACGTGTCCGGCGGCTGGCTGCGGCCAGCCGTGTTCGGCGCGATGGACGGCCTGGTCACCAACATCGCCCTGATCGCCGGCGTCGGGGGCGGTGGCGTCTCGCCGCACAGCGTCGTGCTCACCGGCGCCGCCGGGCTGGTTGCCGGCGCCATCTCGATGGGGCTGGGGGAATACACCAGCGTCCGATCGGCCAACGAGCAGGTGGCCGCCGAGGTGGCCAAGGAGCGGCGCGAGCTGGAACGGCACCCCGAGGCGGAGGCCCGCGAGCTGGCCGAGATGTGGGTCGCTCGCGGACTGCCCCGGGACCTGGCCGTGCAGGTGGCCGACGCGGTCCGGCACAACCCGGAGGAGGCGCTGCGGATGCACGTCCGCGAGGAGCTGGGCGTCGACCCCGACGAGCAGCCCAGCCCGTGGGCGGCGGCGATCTCGTCGTTCGTCTGCTTCTCGGTCGGCGCGCTGGTGCCGCTCCTGACCTACCTGCTCGGCTTCACCAGCCTCTGGCTGGCGCTCGGTGTCGGCGGGGTGGGGCTCTTCGTGGCCGGTGCGATCGTGGCCCGGTTCACCTACCGCCCCTGGTGGTCCAGCGGCCTGCGCCAGCTCCTGCTCGGGGGTCTGGCCGCCGTCGCCACGTACTTCATCGGCACCCTCATCGGCACCTCCGGCATCGTCTGACCGCCCGCACGCCCCGGCGTTGCGCCCAAGATCGCGCTCGCCGGCGTGGGCCGGCTGAGCAGTGGTGCACCCACTTTTTGGGTGCATTTGTTGTTGCTCCAGCAACAACAAATGCACCCAGCAGGCGGTTGGTGTGGGAGGTGACCGGCGGCTGGCGGTGCCTGCTCCGTGTTCAATGGGGATTTTTCCGCTTTGACCGCCGCTGAAACGCCGTCAGGTTGGCGGACCCGGCTCGCCGGCCGGGACCAGGCGGAAGACGCGGACCTCGCGGCCACCGGCCCGGATCACGTACGTCCGGTACGCCGGCCACTCGGCGACCAACTGGTCGAACAGCCGCTCCCGCTCGTCGCCGTCGACCAGTTCGGCGCGTACCGGGATCCGGCGGCCCCCGATGTCGATCTCGGCGGCGGGCTGGGCGAGCAGGTTCAGCGACCAGGCGGGCTGCTGCGGCTGCCCCCAGTTCGACCCGATCACCACGTACGCGTCGCCGTCCGGGACGTACAGCAGCGGGTTGCGGCGTGGCCTGCCGGAGCGGCGGCCAGTGGTGGTGATGATCAGGGACGGCACCAGCCCGAGCGCGACCACCCGCCCCTTGGTCAGCCGGCCGACCAGCCGATCGGCCGGAACGAGCAGGCGCATCGTGGCGGCGAACCACTTCCGGTGGCCGAGCCGTTGGGCGAGAGCACGCAGCGCGGACACCCGCCCAGTCTGCCTGCCGGCCGCCCCCGGCGACAGGCCGCCCAAGGCGCGAGCCAGCCGTTAATAGGTGCCCCCTGTACAACGCGAGGCGTTAACAGGGGCCCCTCCTTTCAATCCAGGCGGCGCTCGACCGGGAGGCGGGAGCGGGTGAGCAGGCCCGCGCCGAGCATGGCCAGCAGTGGCACCACCACCAGCACGGCGAGGGTCAGGCCGGGCACCACCAGCGGGTACGGCTCGGGCGCCGGCCACACCTGCGCGTACCGCGCGTTCATGGAGGCCAGGATGATGGCCGCCGAGCCGAGGCCGGCCGCGATGCCGAGCGCCGAGCCGAGCACGGCGATCACCCCGGCCTGGCAGAGCGACAGCACCCGGCGTACCCGGGGGTCGGCGCCGACCGCGGCGAGGGTGGACAGGTCCCGGCGGCCCTCGGCGGCGGCGAGGCCGGTGGCCATCCCGGCCGCGCCCACGGTGATCACGCCGGAGGCGATCGCCAGCAGGAGCAGCAGGGGCTGCCGGTCCCCTCCCGGCGGCCCGTTCTCCACCTGCACCGACAGCGAGGACAACCGGTACAGCTCGGTGACGAGCTGCTCCTGCTGATCGGCGGTGGGCGGCGTCCCCGGGTCGACCGCGTAGCCGACCTGACGGCCGACGAGGCCGATCGCGGCCGCCGCCGGCGGGGAGAGGAAGAGCCGGTCGACGGCAAGTCCGCCCGGCAGCACGTATCCGGGCGGCGTGGCGCGGGCCTCCGCGTCATCGTCGCCGTGGGTGGCGATGATCGTCACCCGGCCGTCCACCACCAGGCGCGGGTCGGTGACCACCACGCCGCCAGCCCGGAGCACCTGGGTCGCGGCCGCGATCTCCTCGGCCGGGGCGCCGGTGAGAGCGGCCAGCGCGCTGCCGTCGTCCACGAACGTGGACAGGAAGACGGTGGTCGGATCGCGGAAGAGCCGCTCGCAGCGCGGGTCCTCCCGGACTGCGGCGGTGACGGCCTCTCCCGGGCTGTACGGGCAGCGCTGCTCCGGTGGCAGCACGGCGTTCGCGACGCAGTAGTCGTCCGGGGACGTCGGCTGCGCGCACCTCGGGGTGGCGACCGCGACGACCGTGGCGTCCGGCAGCACGGCCCGAACCCGTTGCACGATTTCGTCGGCCGGCGGCAGCGGGGTGCTTTCCGATGCGTCGGTGCCCGTCAGCAGCACGTGCCCCGGCGGCAGGCCCGGCTGCCACGCCGCGTGCTGCCGGGCCTCGTCGCTGGCCAGGTAGACGCCGATGGCCACGCTGCCGGCGACCGCCGCCATGACCGCCGAGATGGCCGGCGCGGCCGAGGAACGGTTGCGGCTGGCGTCGCGTAGCGCCAGCCGGGGTGTCAGCGGCAGCAGCCGTCCGGCCCGGGCGAGCAGCCCGATCAGCGTCGGGGTGCAGAAGACCAGGCCCAGTTCGCCGAGGATCAGCCCGGCCAGGATGCCGGACGTGCTGCTCGCGCTGGCACCCAGCGCGGCCAGGCCGGCGCCGGCCCCGGTGAGCAGCACCCCGAGCACCAGCCAGCGACGGCGGTGCCGGGGCGGGTTGCGTCGGCCGGCGAGGCCAGCCACCACGTCCTGCCGGGCGGCGGTCCAGGCCGGGGCCAGCGCGGCCAGCACCCCGGCCAGCACCGCCACCGCGGCGATCGCGGCCAGGGCCGCGGGGAAGATCCGGTATCCGCCGAGGCGGGAGTAGACCAGGTGCTCTTCGACGAGCGGCCGGCCGGCGAACGCCGCGCCAACCCCCAGCAGCAACCCGAGCGCCGCCCCGCCCGCGCCGAGCACCACCCCGTCGGCGAGCACGATCCGGCGCAGGTGCACGGCGTCCGCGCCGGCCACCGCCACCAGGGCCAGGTCCCGCCGGCGCCGGCGTACGCCGACCGCGAAGGCCGGGCCGACCATCAGCACCACCTCCAGCAGGCCGAGCCCGCCGACCAGCACCGCGTCGCTCGCCTGCTCCGGGTCGGGCAGCCCCGGGCCGCCGGAGAACAGGTCCGCCCGCCCGGGCAGCGGGGCCCGGGCGGACACCACGATGCCGTGCTCGTTGAGCCGGTCCACCAGCGCCCGGTCGAGCGGGCCGGGCACGGACACCAGCCAGCTCTCGTCGGCCGGGTCCACCGATCCGGGCGGAGTCTCCGGGGGCAGCGCCACCACGTCGCGCAGGTTGTCCGGGAACTCCGCCACCCCGACCACCGTGTACGCGGCGCCGTCAATCGTGCGCACCGGCTCGCCGAGGCGTACGCCCAATCGGCGCAGCGCGGCCGGGCTGACCAGGATCTCGTCGGGGGCGGCCGGTTGGCGGCCGGTGCGCAGCGCCGCGAGCGGACGGGTGAGCGGATCGGTGAGGTCGACGGCCCGCGCGTCGAACGAGACGATCCGGCGGTCGAGCCGTACCTCGAATTGAACCCAGCGGCGTAACCGGGTGACGTGGCTGCCGGCGGGCAGTAGCGCGCGGATCTCGTCGGCGGTCACCGGACGGGTTCGGGTCGTTCGCTCGCCGTCGACCGGCCAGGATTCCTCTCCCCAGGCGTCCTGCGTCACCGCGTTCGCGGACGTCCAGCGCAGCTCGGCGTCGGCCGCCCCGAGCTGGCGGTCCAGTCGTTCGGTCGGGGTGAGCTGGGCCATGTCGTAGCTCGCGGCGGCGAAGCTCAGCGCCAGCACGGGCAGCGCGATCATCGCCAGCACCAGCGTGGTACGCCCGCGTGCCCGGCGGGCCTCCCGTCGGGCGATGCGCAGCGCGGTCCGCCACGAACCGAGCGCGACGGCCAGCCTGCCCCGGCTCACCGCCCGCTGCCGGCGAGCAGTTGCTCGACGCCGATCAGCGGGGCCGTCGAGTCCACCAGCATCCCGTCCCGGAGGAACACCACCCGGTCGGCCCAGCCGGCGTGCCGCGCCTCGTGGGTGACCAGCACGCCCGCCGCGCCGGCGTCCACCCGGCGGCGGAGCAGGTGCAGCACCGCCTCCCCGGCCTGCGAGTCGAGCGCCCCGGTGGGTTCGTCCGCGAGGACCAGCCGGCGTTCGCCGACCAGCGCTCGGGCGATCGCCACCCGCTGCTGCTGGCCGCCGGACATCTGGTCCGGGAACCGGTTGGCGAGCGCGGCCACCTCCACCTCGGTGAGCGCGGCCACGGCCGCCTTCCGGGCGGCCCGGACCCCGACGCCGTCGAGTTCCAGGGGCAGCGCCACGTTCTCCACGGCGGTGAGGCTGCCGAGCAGGTTCAAATCCTGGAAGACGTATCCGATCCGGCGGCGACGCAGCCGCGCCAGCTCGCGCGCGGCCAGCTCGCCGAGCGACTCTCCCTCGACCAGCACCTCGCCGCCGGTGGGCCGGTCCAGCCCGCCGGCGAGCGCCAGCAGGGTCGACTTGCCGGAGCCCGACGGGCCCATCACCGCCACCAGCTCGCCGGCCCGGACGGTCAGGCTGACCCCGCGCAGCGCGTGCACGGTCGCCTCCCCGGCGCCGTGCGTGCGGTGCACGTCCCGCAGCTGCAGTACCTCGCTCACCGCTGGGCCTCCTCGTCGGCCCGGTCCACCGCCTCCGGGTGGCTGATCGGCCGGCCTGGGGTGGGACGGTAGCGGACCAGGCTGGTCTCGCAGTGGTCGAGCCAGCGGATCTCCGCCTCGGCCTGGAAGATCATCGCGTCCAGCACCAGGCGCCAGGGCAGGTCCTCCGGCTTGTCGCTGGCGTACTTCAACCGGGTCAACTCCTGCAACGCGCGCATGGTCGCGCTGCGCTGGGTCTGCACCACCGCGCGGACGTCCACGCCGGGGGTGGTGAGCGCCAGGGCCAGCTTGATCGACAGCTCGTCCCGGGGACGGTCGGCGCGGCTGATGGGGGTGGCGAACCAGAGCGTCAGGTCCGCCCGCCCGGCGTCGGTGATCGCGTACGGCCGCTGCCCGCCCTCGTTCTCGGGCAGCGGGCGGACCAGGCCGTCGCGTTCCAGGCGGGCGAGGGTGGTGTAGACCTGCCCGATGTTCAGCGGCCAGGTCGAGCCGGTCGACTCCTCGAACGCGGCGCGCAGCTGGTAGCCGTACATCTGGCCGCGTTCGAGCAGGGCGAGCAGCCCATGACGGATGGACATGGCCAGGAGTATGCATACCTGGTATGCGGCCCGCAACCGGAGGGCTGCGCCGAGTGACCAGGACCTCGACTCAGGCCGAGCGGCCGGGGAACGGCACGGTGATCGGAGTCACTCCCGCGGTGCGCCGCCAGCGGGTGGCCCGCACCGCGCAGTCGGTCAGCGCCGCCAGGGCCTGGTTCCGGTCGGCCCCGGTGGTGTGCGGCAGGGCGGCCCGCCAGTGGCCGGCCGTCCGCTCCTCGATCTCGACGGCCAGCTTGAGCGCGCTCGCCTTGTCGGTCACCGGGTAGGGCAGGGCGTACCCGGCCTGGTCGGCGGGGACCTGAGCGCCGCTGTCGTTGAGCTGGAGGATGAGAGCGTCCCGGCGGTTCCGGTGGGCAGCCTCGGCGGAGCGGGCGGCGGTGCGGGCCGCGCCGGTGAGCCGCACACCGATCACCCCGTACGCCCAGATGGCGGCGTACTCGGCGGCGAGCGCGTCGGCCAGGGCCGGGCCCGGCCCGGTCGGTGCGGTGCGGGGGATCACTTCAGCGCCTCCAGGTGGGTCGCCCGGGCGGCGGCGATCGAACCGAGCAGCGCGGCCCGCTCGGCGGGCGCGGCGGCGCACGCCTTCGCGGCGTTCTCCCGGGCCTGCTGTTCGGCCTGGCGCAGCTCGGCCAGCAGGCCGTCCGGTTCGGTGGCCGTCACGGTCGGGGTGGCGGGGGCGCCGGACGGTGCAGGGCGGCCGATCACCCGGCGCAACTCGTCGGCGTGCGCCTGGTGCGCGTCCGCGATCGGGGTGAGCCGGTCGGTCAGGGTCGAGGCTGCGGCGATGGCCGCCCGGTGTCGGCCCGCCAGGTCGGCGGCCTCCGCCGCGAGCGGCTCCAGGGGGTCCGGTGGCTCCGACTTGTCGTCGAAAAGATCACAGCCGGTCAGCGGTACGGCGGTGCCGACCAGCGCCATCAGCGCCCCGGCGCGCAGGAGGTTTCGCCGGGAATGCCCCGATGTTCCGTTGCGCTGTCTCGTCTTTCCTGTCGCCACTTGGACAAGTCAACACCATCGGCTGAGAGTTGTGGGCCGGTGGCGTCGGTGCGCCGCCGGGTCTGTCGCCCGGCCCGCGCGTTACGCTCTGCGCAGCCACCGGGCGCGTCCGCCCCGGTGGCGTGCCGGCATGGCGGGCCAACCGGCCCGTCCGACAGGAAAGGGTGCGCCAGATGACGCAGCGTGGCCGTGCCACCAGGCCGACGGGGCCCTCCGGGCGACCCCGCCGAGCCGAGGGCCCCCGGGGTGGGGACCGGGGCGGCGCACCGCGCGGCGACCTGGCCGCCCGCCGGGCCCAGCTACGCGAGGTGATCGAGCCGGTCGTCACCGCCGCCGGGTACGACCTGGAGGATCTCTCCGTCTCCCGCGCCGGCCGGCGGCACGTCGTACGCGTGATCGTGGACGCCGACGGCGGCATCAACCTGGACGCCGTCGCGGACGTCTCCCGGGCGGTCTCCGCCGCGCTCGACGCGGCGGAGGAGGCCGGCGGCGACCTGGTCGCCGGCGAGTACCAGCTCGAGGTCAGCTCGCCGGGGGTGGACCGGCCGCTCACCCTGCCTCGGCACTGGCGGCGCAACGTCGGCCGGCTGGTCAAGGTGACCGTGCGCGGCGCGACGGGGGTGCCCGAGCAGCGCGCCACCGGGGACCGGCAACTCACCGGCCGGGTGGTCGAGGCCGACGACGAGCGGGTGGTGCTGGAGACCGACGCCGGCCGCGTGGCGCACCCGTACGCCGAGCTGGGCCCCGGCCGGGTCCAGGTGGAGTTCAGCCGCCTGGACGAGCTGGGCGACGAAGAGGACATCGACGACATCGACGACGAAGATGATGTGGAGGACGAGGAGAGGTGAACATCGACCTCGCGGCGCTGCGCGCACTCGAGCGCGAGCGGGAGATCCCGTTCGACACGATCCTCGCGGCGATCGAGACCGCGCTGCTGACCGCCTACCGGCACACCGACGGCGCTGAGCCGCACTCGCGGGTGGAGATCGACCGCAAGACCGGGGCCGCCTCGGTGTACGCCCAGGAGCTGGACGAGGACGGCACCGTGGTGCGGGAGTGGGACGACACCCCGCACGACTTCGGCCGGATCGCGGCCATGACGGCGAAGCAGGTGATCCTCCAGCGGCTGCGGGAGGCCACCGACGAGGTGCACTTCGGCGAGTACGTGGGCCGCGACGGCGACCTGGTCACCGGTGTGGTGCAGGCGCACGAGGCCCGCAAGGAGAAGGGCATCATCACCGTCGATCTGGGCAAGCTGGAGGGCGTGCTGCCGCAGTCGGAGCAGGTGCCCGGCGAGCAGCCCCAGCACGGTGAGCGGATCCGCTGCGTCGTCGTGCACGTGGCGAAGGGGATGCGCGGGCCGCAGATCACGTTGTCCCGGTCGCACCCCGCGCTGGTCAAGAAGCTTTTCGCGCTGGAGGTGCCGGAGATCGCCGACGGCACGGTGGAGATCAGCGCGATCGCCCGTGAGGCGGGTCACCGTACGAAGATCGCGGTGCGCTCGACCGCGCCGGGGGTCAACGCCAAGGGCGCCTGCATCGGCCCGATGGGTCAGCGGGTCCGTGCGGTGATGAGTGAGCTGCACGGCGAGAAGATCGACATCATCGACTGGTCGGACGACCCGGCCACCTTCGTGGGCAACGCGCTCTCCCCGGCCAAGGCGCTGCGGGTGGAGGTGGTCGACCTGGCCAGCCGGACGGCCCGGGTCACCGTGCCGGACTTCCAGCTTTCACTCGCTATCGGGCGAGAAGGGCAGAACGCCCGACTTGCGGCCCGACTGACCGGTTGGCGGATCGACATCCGTTCCGACGCGGAGCAGTCCGGCGGGGGCGGGCGGAGCGGAGCTGATCACGTACCGGAGCCGGGCGGCGCGATCGCGAGCAGCTAGGGGTAGACTTCCTCCGGTGGCACGACGCGCGCTGCCGGAGCGCACCTGTGTGGGCTGCCGGAAGCGAGCGCCGGCCAGCGAGTTGTTGCGGATTGTCGCGGTCGGCGACGAGGCTGAGCACTTCAGCCTCCGGCCCGATCCGGCCCGTAGGCTGCCGGGTCGGGGAGCGAACATGCACCCGGATCCGGCCTGCTTCGCGCAAGCGGTGCGGCGCCGCGCCTTCGGGCGGGCACTGCGCATCACCGGGGTCGTCGACCACGGTGCGCTGGCGGAGCACATTGACGCGCCAACCTCTACGTCCGGTCAGCCCGACCGGACGAGGGATCGCTAGCAAGGTAGGACGACCAACATGAGCACACGATGAAGTCCCTGAAATGACCAGGCTTCAAGTGCACGAGTGAGGTCGCTGCGGGTGCTGCCCGCACGACCTCGGAGTGAGGAGTGCAGTGGCAGGAAAGGCCCGCGTACACGAGCTCGCCAAGGAGCTCGGGGTCGAGAGTAAGACCGTTCTCGCCAAGCTCAAGGAGATGGGCGAGTTCGTGAAGTCCGCGTCCAGCACCGTCGAGGCGCCCGTCGCCCGACGGCTGCGTGGCGCCTTCGTTGCGTCCGCCGGTGGCTCCTCGGCGCAGGCCGCCCCAGCGGCGGCCGCCCCGAGTCAGGCGCCGACCCCGACCCCGACGCCGTCCCCGACCCCGGGTGCCCCCCGGGTCTCGGCCAAGCCGATGCCGCCCCGGCGACCGGCCGCGCCGACCCCTGGACCGAAGCCCAAGGGCCCGGTCCCCGGCCCGCCGCAGCCGGTGACCCCGGTCGCCAAGCCGGCGAGCGCGCACGACATCGAGGTGGCGGCCGCCGAGGCGCGCGCCGCCGCCCTCAAGGCTGAGCAGGAGGCTGCGGTCAAGGCCGCGCAGGCCGCCCGCCAGCAGCAGCGGGAGAACGTCCGCCGGGAGCCCCCGGCGGAGGGTGGTCCCCGTCCGGGTCCGCGCCCGGGTCCGAACGCGGTGCCGCCGCGTCCGGGCAGCCCGGCCGCCGGCCGTCCCGCTGGCCCGACCCCGGGCCCGGGTGCCCGGCCGGGTGGTCGTCCGCCGGGGCGCGGGGGCCGCGCCCAAACATTTGGGCAACCAGGGGGGCCGCCGCAGCCGCG